>CBFGJO010000004.1:0-61501 GCA_965649125.1 Caldifarciminota bacterium
ATAGCCTGCAACTATATAGCCACCATCAGTTGTCTGCGCGATACTGTGGGCTTCGTCATAGCTTGGACCACCAAAAGTGCGTGCCCAATCTATTGCACCAGTAGAGGTAAGCTTGAGAATCAAAAAATCATAGCTGCCTGCACCATATGAGTTTGTAGAGCCTGCAACTATATAGCCACCATCTGTTGTCTGCGCAACACTCCAGGCTACATCATCGTATGCACCACCAAAAGTGCGTGCCCATTCTAATGCACCAGTAGAGTTAAGCTTGAGAACCAAAAATCATAGTCGCTTGCACCATATGAGTAAGTATAGCCTGCAACTATATAGCCACCATCTGAAGTCTGCGCTACACTGTAGGCATGCTCACCGCCTGCACCACCAAAGGCTTTAGCCCACTTAGCAGCAAACAAATTGGATGAAAAAACAAAAAATAATAAAACAATTACATACTTCATCTCACACCTCCTTTCCTTCTTATCGTTGTTAACATTCTTTCCAGCATGACATGCAGGGACCTTTTTCCTTTCATTTTTTCACCTCCTTTTTTTAAAAGGATTTAAACTTTTTTTAAGAGTTATATTATACAGTTTTTTTTCATTGTCAAGTATCAAAACCTTTTTATAATTAGTGTTCTTTTGTTTTTGAATTTCCTTATTTTTCCTTACTTGATAAAAGGATAACAGAAATTGAAGCAAGATTGAAAGTGGATGTTTATATTCTCGGCTTTTCAGATTGGAATTATAACAATCCTTTTTCCGAGGCTAAATATCATAACTACTCCTTATTATATAGTGAAATCAAATCTTTTCTTTTAAATAATTTTCAATTTCAATTTTAAATTCCTCTTCTGCATTTTGAACATTTACATTTTTTAAAAATTTTCCATCTTTATAAATAACTGCTTTCTTTTCGCCTTTTCCAGGTAAACATAATGCTAAATCTGCAAATCTTGCTTCTCCAGGACCATTTACAACACATCCCATTATCGCAATTTTTAATTTCTTAAAATAGGGATAAATTTTTTCCCATTCACCCCTTTTAATTTTTAGATAATTATTTACTTTTTCTGCAATTTCCTTAAAGATTTTGCTATTTGTTCTTCCACATCCAGGACAACTTATTATTTCTGGATGAAAGCGTCTTAGATTTAGTGCTTGTAAAATTTCCTTTGCGACTTCAACCTCTTTTTTTCTTGGCTCCCCTTTTCTTTCTGTTAAAGATACCCTTATTGTATCACCAATTCCATTAAGTAAAAGAACCCCTATTCCTATTGAAGAGGATATAATTCCTTTAAGGTCCCCTCCTGCTTCAGTTAAGCCAATATGTAAAGGAAATTTTGTCCTTCTTGCAAGTTCCCTGTAAACATATATTAAATCTTTTACGCAAGAGGTTTTTGCTGATAAAACAATTTTATTTTCAGAAAGCCCAATTTCTATTGCCCTTTCAGCACTTCTTATAACCGATTCAATCAATGCATCAAGGGAAATTTCTTTTAAATTCTTTTTAAAATCCTTATTCTCCTTTATTTTTTCATCAAGTATTTTTTTATCAACTGAACCAAGATTTCCACCTATTCTCACAGGTTTATCATTTTCAATTGCTATCTTTATCATCTCATCAAAATTCTTTTGATGAACTATTGTTCCGGGATTTATTCTATACTTGTCCAGCATTCTTGCAGTTTGAGGAAATTTTTTCAAAAGATAGGCACCGTTGAAATGGAAATCACCAATTATTGGAACATCGTATCCTTCTTCTTTTAACTCTTTTATTATTACAGGGACTATTTTTGCTGCTTCCTCTGTATTAACTGCGATCCTTACCATTTCACTTCCTGCCTCAATCAATTCCTTAATCTCTTTTAAAACCTCTTCTTTTTCTTCAGTTTTTTTCTCTGTCATTGATTGAATTACAACAGGATTTCCTCCACCTATGTAGATATTCCCTATCTTTACAGAAATACTTTTTCTTTTCATAAAATAAATTATAATGGATTAATGTTTCAGTTGAAAAAATAAGGTCATTTTTCATATAATAAAAAACTCCTTTATGGGGGCGTAGTTCAGCCTGGTTAGAACGCTGGCCTGTCACGCCAGAGGTCGCGAGTTCAAATCTCGTCGCCCCCGCTTATTTTAATATATGAGAAAAAAAGTTTTGATTTTAGGTGCTGCAGGCAGAGATTTTCATAATTTCAATGTTTTTTTTAAAGATAAAGAAGAGTATGAAGTTGTGGGATTTACTGCTACCCAGATTCCAAATATAGAAGGAAGAATATATCCTCCTGAGCTGAGTGGGAAACTTTATCCTGATGGAATAAAGATTTATCCTGAAAAGGATCTTGAAAAATTGATTGAGGAATTAAAAATCAATATATGTGTTTTTTCTTATTCTGATGTTTCCCACGAGCATGTGATGCATATTGCTTCAAAATGTCTTTCAAAAGGTGCTGATTTCTGGCTTTTAGGACCTTCTTCTACAATGCTTAAATCAAATAAACCTGTGGTTAGCGTATGTGCTGTAAGAACTGGTTGTGGGAAAAGTCAGACAACAAGGAAGGTGGCAAAAATTTTAAAAGACAAGGGCAAAAATGTTGTCATAGTGAGACATCCAATGCCATATGGTGATTTAAGAAAACAGGTTTTTCAAAAATTTGAAAAATTCTCTGACCTTGATAAATATAATTGTACAATTGAAGAAAGGGAGGAATTTGAACCACATTTAAGATACGGATTTAAAGTTTTTGCAGGAGTTGATTATGAGAAAATTCTAAAGGAAGCAGAGAAGGATGCAGATATTATTTTATGGGATGGTGGTAATAATGATTTTCCCTTTTATAAACCTGATTTACACATAGTTGTTACCGATCCATTAAGAGCAGGTCATGAAGAAAAATATCATCCAGGTGAAACAAATATAAGGATGGCAGATGTTGCTGTCATAAATAAGGTTGATTCTGCACCTTATGAAAAGATAAATATTTTAAGAGAAAATATAAGGAGGCTTAATCCAAAAGTAAAAATAATTGAGGCAGTTTCAGCAATATTTGCAGATGGTGGAGAAAGGATAAATGGTAAAAGTGTTTGTGTTGTTGAGGATGGACCAACTTTGACACATGGTGAAATGAGTTTTGGTGCAGGATATGTTGCTGCTTTAAAATTCGGAGCAAAAGAAATTATTTCTCCTAAGAATTATGCTGTAGGAAGCATAAAAAAAGTTTTTGAGGAATACAAAGAAGTCAATCTTGTTCTCCCTGCTATGGGGTATAGTAGTGAGCAGATTAAGGAACTTGAAGAAACCCTTGAGAAGGTTCCCTGTGATATTATTGTAAATGCAACACCTGTTGATCTTTCAAAAATTTTAAAAGTAAACAAAGAGATTGTAAGAGTATTTTATGAGTTACAGGAGATTGGTAGTCCAAATCTTGAGGAAATTTTAGAAGAATTTTTAAGTAGAGTATGAAAAAATTTTTATTTTTTTTAACATTTTTAAGTTTTTCAATCTCCATCTATCTTTCTCTTGTTCATTCACCTGCGGAAGAGAAGATGGGTGAACTTATCAGAATTGTTTATATTCATATCCCCTTTGCATGGTACTCATTTATTTCCCTTACAATAACACTTATATATAGCATTCTTTATCTTTTAAAAAGGGATGATAAATTTGATAAGATCGCAGCAACGGGCGCAGAAATTGGTTTTCTTTTTTTAACACTTACAATTCTAACAGGTTCTTTATGGGCAAAATCTGTATGGGGAACATTCTGGGTATGGGAACCAAGACTTACAACTACCCTTATTCTCTGGTTTTTATATTTTACTTATCTTATATTGAGAAATTTTATTGAAACACCCGATAAAAGAGCAAGGATTTCAAGTGTACTTGGTATAATATTTTATGTAGATATACCAATAATTTATTTCTCGGTCTATCTGTGGAGAAGTGTCCATCCACTCATTTTTACACCAGGGAAAATTGGGATAGAGATGCCAATGAGAATTGCGCTTTTTGCAAATTTAATTTCTTTCCTTTTTTTGTTTCTGATTATTTTTGATTTGAGATATAAAATTTATTTAAAGGAGGAAATTTGAAAAATCTCATTTTTTTATATATAGTATATTTAATCGGAATTGCAGGCATATTAATGTATCTTTTTTATCTTCACAAAAAGATAGAAAAGATTAAATAATTATTCTTTTTTCTCCTCCTCTTTTACTTTTTCCTCTTCTACTTTTTCTTCCTCTACCTCTTCTTCCTCTTCCGGTGCAAGCAGGTCTATTTCATCCTTCTTTTTATAAAGTATGATGAAGATGAGATTATTTCCACAGTAAAACATTGATAGGTGATATGCTAAAACCATGAATATTAAAAGATAGCCAATAAATCCAAGGATATAAGAGATTGCAGCATGAAAACCAGAAAGTTTTATAACCGCTGGGACAAGAAGAATTTCTTCCATTCCTAAAAATTTAAAATAAGGAGACAAAATTGTTAAAAATGGATAAGATGGTAAAAATGCCCATGCATTGTTAAGTATATTTAAAAATTTTTCTCCCATTAACCATTTTGCAGAAAGCACCCATACACCTATACCAACTGCTCTTGCAGTAAAGAATGTAAATGTGCTGCCCGCGATAAACATTACAAAGAAAAGAAGTGCTTCATACACAAAAAGTCTCCAGTTCTGCTCATTCAATGTGGAAAATATTTCAAAAAGCGTATCAAATGTATCATTACCCGTTGTTCCAACTACTGAAGGAGAAATTAATAAAGAAACGAGGAATGAAGCAAGTAAATATACAATGAAAAGGCAAACAAAAAATGCAGGAATTACAAAAATTATAAAAAATATTTCCCCAAAATATGGTATTTTATTGATTGCCCCATAAATAACTCCTGAAAGGAGTATAAGAAGAGTTATTATAAGTATTGCAACTGGAGCAAAGAATGAAGCGAGCCCCTTTGTAAATGCAAACTTTAAAGCCTCTTTTATTTCATAAAACTCATCACCCTTTAATTGTTCAAAATGGATTTTTGCAACTGCTGTTCCAAAAATGAATATAAAGAATGCAAAAATTAAAATTCCTATTATATAAATTATCTTTGCCCAGGAATAAATCTCCCCAAATCCAAGAACTGGAAGAAGGTGATACTGAGTCCATAGTTCTTTAAAGGAATATCCACTTAAAATTCCTGCAATATAGGTGAATATTGAATAAAATATGCTTCCTGTGAAAATTCCAAGAAACATTACCCATATCTTTTTTATAGATAGCCCGAATCTTGCAGCACGGAACACATCTTTGAAATTATAATGCAATTTTACAGGCATCATTTCCTCCTTTTTAAAGTTTTAAGTAATTTTATTATAATTTAAAAAAATATTTATAGTCAAAGAATTAAATTTCCTTTAAAGCAGAAATTATGTCTACAACAGCTTTTTTACCATCCGAAAATAACATAAGGGTATTGGGCGCGGCAAAAAGTGGATTTGGAATTCCTGCAAATCCAGGACTCAAACTCCTTTTAATCACAACCACTGTTTTTGCTTTATCAACATCAATTATTGGCATTCCCGCTATTGGACATTTTGGATCTGTCCTTGCAAGCGGGTTGACCACATCGTTTGCTCCAAGAACAATTGCAACATCCACTTCGGAAATTGCTGGATTTACTTCATCCATTTCCTTCATTTTATCATAAGGTATATCTGCTTCTGCAAGAAGAACATTCATATGTCCAGGCATTCTTCCTGCAACAGGATGTATCCCAAATTCAACATTTACTCCTCTTGCTTCAAGTAGATTCATTAAATCTCTAACAGCATATTGTGCCTGTGATACAGCCATACCATACCCTGGAACTATTAAAACCCTCTTTGCTGAATCAAGTAATATAGCAACTTCTTCAGGAGTTGTTGACTTTATTCTACCTGTATAAATATCAGTCTCTGTAACAACAACGCTTCCAAATCCACCGAATACAACATTTGCAACTGGACGGTTCATAGCCTTACACATAAGATTTGTAAGGATTATTCCTGATGCACCAACAAGCGAACCAGAAATTATAAGAACATTATTATTTAAAACAAACCCTGTTGCTGCTGCTGCCAGTCCCGAGTAGGAGTTGAGAAGACATATCACAACTGGCATATCAGCACCACCTATTGGTGTAACAAGTAAAACACCGAGGATGGATGAGAAAATTACGAGTATCCAGTAGAAAAGAATGAGTTTCGGGTTTAATACAAGGATCACTCCCGCAATAAGTGAAATGATCAAAAGAGTTAAATTCACAATATGATGACCTTTAAAGAGTATGGGTCTTTCTTCTATTATTCCCTGAAGTTTTCCTGCTGCGACCATACTTCCCCAGAAGGTAACCGCACCAATTATTCCAGATGCAGTAGTTGCGAAAAGAAATTGTGTTGTTAAAGGTTTTGAAAAGTAAATTGCCTCCATAAATGCTACACCTGCAACAAGGAGCGAAGCACCTCCACCAAATCCGTTGAAGATTCCCACCATCTGTGGCATTGCTGTCATTGGTACTTTGATTGCAAGGAATGCTCCAATTGCTGAACCAACAACAATTCCTGCAATTATAACTTCAAAACTAACAATCCTTTTATCAAGAAGGGTTACTATTATTGCAAGGAGCATACCAAAAGCACTTAATAGATTTCCATTTACTGCGGTTTTCGGATGGGAAAGCATCTTAAGGCCAAAGATAAAAAGAACCGCTGATATAAGATAAATAAAATTTACAAACCATGTTGAGCCCATCTTATTCCTTCCTTTTAAACATTCCGAGCATTCTATGAGTTACAAGATAACCACCTACAACATTTATTGTTGCAAAGACAACTGCTATAAAAGCGAGGAGTGTGGTTAAAAATGTTTGTTTTGAACCTGCAGAGATTATTGCACCTATAATTGTTATTCCTGATATTGCATTTGAGCCTGACATAAGAGGAGTATGAAGTATTGGTGGAACCTTTGTTATCACTTCAAAGCCAACAAATATTGCTAGAACAAATATTGTCAGGAATATAACAAAATTTTCCATTTTACCTCCTTAAATTCCCATTATTTCTTTAAACCTTGGACTGAATATTTCACCATCTTTTAAAATTAATGTATCCCTTATCACTTCATCTTCAACATTTAATGAAATTTTACCCTCTTTAAAAAGATTTAAAATGAAATTTGTAATATTTCTTGAATACATCTGACTTGCATGATAGGGAAGTTGTGAAGGTAAATTTGTAAGACCAACTATTATTACATCATCTTTTTTCACAATCTTTCCTGGCTCTGTTATTTCACAGTTTCCACCTCTTTCTGCAGCAAGGTCAATTATAATAGATGAAGGTTTCATATTTTTCACCATTTCTTTAGTTATTAAAAGAGGTGCCCTTTTACCCGGGACACTCGCGGTTGTTATAACCACATCACTTTCTATGAGCATTTTCTTCATCATCTCCCTTTGTTTTTTGTAAAATTCCTCATCCATCTTTTTTGCATAACCACCTTTATCTTCCGCTTCTTTTGCTTCAAGTCCAAGTTCTACAAACTTTGCACCAAGGCTCTCCACTTCCTCTTTAACCCGTGGTCTTATATCATAAGCATAGACAACTGCACCAAGTCTTTTTGCAGTTGCTATTGCCTGAAGTCCTGCAACTCCTGCTCCTATTACAAATACTTTTGCAGGTGTAATTGTTCCTGCTGCTGTCATAAGCATTGGGAAGAGTTTTGGAAGAAGATTTGCAGCTATTAAAACTGCTTTATACCCTGCAATTATTGCCTGTGAAGATAAAACATCCATATTCTGTGCCCTTGTAATTCTTGGAAGAAGTTCAAGAGAAAATAAGATAATTTTATTTTTTGCTATGTTTTTTATCTCTTCAAAATTTGTGAAAGGATCAATTGTACCCACAAGTATTTGATTTTCTTTTATAAGATTTATATCCTCTGGTTTTTTTATGCAGGTTATTAGGTCGCATTCATCATAAATTTTTTTTCTATCCCATATTTCTGCCCCTTTTTCTTCATACATTTTATCATTAAAACCCGCTTCTTCACCCGCATTCCTTTCAATGTAAACTGAAATTCCTGCTTTTTTAAGAATAGGTACTGAATCTGGAATTATTGATACTCTTTTTTCATCCTTATATGTTTCTTTTAGAACACCAAGTTTCATTTTCCCTCCTTAAACTTTTTAAATTTTAAAAAAAATTATAAATTATAATTATAAAAATAACAGGATACGAGAAGCAATTTGACATAATGTTATTTTTTTGATTAAAATTATTGTTCTTTAAAAGGAAAAATAAATGGATTTTATTTTTTATTTGGTCTTTTTTGTTCCATTAATTTTATGTTTTATGGTCTTTGGCACATATAAGTTATGGCTCCTTTATCTTTACAAAAAGGGGAAAAGTAAAAATATTTCTTATGAAAATCTGGATTTCTTTCCTTTTGTGACTATTCAAATACCAGTTTATAATGAATATGGAGTTGTTGAAGGTGTTATAGAAAGTGCCACAAAAATTTCTTATCCAAAAGATAGATTTGAAATTCAGATTCTTGATGATTCAACGGATGAAACAAAAATTTTGATTGATAAACTCGTAGAGGAAAAAAAGAAAGAAGGGGTAAATATTGAAGTTATAAGAAGAAAGGAAAGAAAAGGTTATAAAGCTGGTGCTTTAAAAAATGGTCTTAAATATGCAAAAGGTGAATTTATTGCTATATTTGATGCGGATTTTATAATTCCTTCAGATTTTCTTAAAAAAACCTTAATATTTTTTAGGGATGAAAAAGTTGGACTTGTTCAGGCAAGATGGGGTTTTTTAAATGGAAAAGAAAATAAGTTGACTAAAATTCAGGTGATTGCTCTCAATACACATTTTGAGATTGAACACAATTCAAAATTCAGGAATGGTTATTTTTTTAACTTTAACGGAACAGCAGGAATATGGAGGAAGAAGACAATTATAGATAGTGGGAATTGGGGTTATGATACGCTTGCAGAGGACCTTGATTTATCAGTAAGGGCTTATTTAAAAGGATGGAAATTTGTATTTTTAGATGACCTTGTATGCCCTTCCGAACTTCCTTCTGATTTTTCTTCCTTTATAACCCAGCAATTCAGATGGACAAAGGGAACCGCGGAGGTCTTTCTGAAAGTCTTTAAAGATGTAATAAAGGCTTCAAATATAAAAACCGATGACAAAATTAATATAATTCTGCACCTTGCTTCTCCATTTTTATATCTTTTTAATTTGCTTTTCTTTTTAATTTTATGGCCTCTTGCTCATTTTTCTTCACTTTTATTTGGGCTTCTTGCTCTGTTTTTCGGTTTTGCTAATATTTATAACTTATTTATAACAGATGAAATGATTTCAAAGGATAAAAAAATTATTGAGAGAATAAAAGAAATTTTTTATCTACTTATTGTTTTTTCTGGCTTTTCTTTTAAAGGAACAATTGCTGTTTTAGAGGCTCTTTTCAAAAAAAGAACACCATTTGTAAGAACTCCTAAAAAAGGTAAAGGGTATAAAAAATATGCTGGAGAAAGACTTAATGGTATTGAAATAATTGGATGTATCTACTGGGGAGCGAGTTTTCTTACTCTTATAAAACTTGAACTCTGGGGACTTTTGCCATGGGTATTACTATTTTTAATAAGTTCTATTTATTTTGTATATGTCTCTTTAAAAAGTTCCTTACCTTTTCTGAATGCCTTTAAATTTATTTCAACCAGATTTTGAGGCAAACATTTTTCTATTACTTTTTCCCATATTTTTTCTTCAAAGGGAAGAAATTTTGACAAAAATCCAGTGAGAAGGACATTTGCAATTCTTGGTTGAGCTATCTCCTCTGCAATTTTTGTCCCCGGAATAAGATAAAGTCTTTTTGTAATTTTTTTAAGATTTTCATAAATATCCCCTGGATATTCATCAAGTCCTAATGAAACAAATGGGGGGATAATTTCAAGGTCATTAACTATTATAACTGGCTCATCCATTTTTAAATAGTGGACCCATCTAAGTGTTTCCGCTTTTTCAAAGGAAAGTAAAAATTCACAGGTGCCTTTTTCTATAACTGGTGAATAAATTTTTTCTCCTATCCTTATATGAGATACTACACTTCCGCCTCTTTGAGCCATTCCATGGACTTCACTTTTTTTTACATCAAACCCCGATTCAACTCCTGTAAGTGCAATTATTTCTGAGGCAAGAATAATTCCCTGCCCACCAACACCACATAGAATAATATTAATTTCTTTCATTCTATTGCCTCCACAGGACATATCTGGATACAAAGCCCACAACCAACACATAAAAGAGAAGAAATATAGGCTTTATCATTTAAAATTGAAATTGCGGGACAACCAAGCCTTATACACGCCTTACATTTTTCTCCTAAACACTTTTCAGGATCTACCCTCTTTTTCTTTTCTTTTTTGAATTTCTCTTTTGCTTCTTTTAAATGAACACAAGGAGCCCTGGAGATAATAGCAGCAGGTTTTTCACTCTCTATCGCTTTTTTTATAGTATTTAAAGTATTTTTTAAATCGTAAGGATTAATTTCATAAATTTCATCAATTCCGCATGCTTTTACAATTTCCTGAATGTTTATTTCCTTTGTTTTTTCACCTTTTGCTGTTATGCCTGTTCCTGGATGGTCCTGATGACCTGTCATTGCAGTTGTTCTATTATCAAGAATTATAACTGTTACACTTCCTTTATTATATGCAATATCTATAAGTCCTGTTATACCTGAGTGGATGAATGTGGAATCTCCTATAACTGCAGCCATCCTTTTTGAAAATTTTTTACCAAGTGCCTTTTCAAAACCCAGCGCATTACCTATTGATGCACCCATACATATACATGTATCCATTGCATTATGGGGTGGTAATGCACCAAGGGTATAGCATCCTATATCACCTAAAACAGTAACCTTTAATTTTGAAAGGGAATAAAATACTCCTGTATGAGGACAACCAGGGCAAAGTTGTGGTGGTCTTCTCACAGATTTTAGAGGCTGTGGGTGTGGCAGTTCCTCATTTTTAAAGGCTTTTCTTATTATTTCAGGAGACAATTCATCACATAAAGGCAGGTATTTTTTACCTTCTACATTATAACCTAAAATTTTTATTTCTTCTTCCAGGAAAGGTTCATTTTCCTCTACCACTATAATTTTTTCTATATTTTTTACAAATTCCTTAAAAAGTTCTTCAGGAAAAGGGAAAGGCATTCCTAATTTTAAAATCCAGGCATCTTTGAAAATCTCTTTTACATAATTATAAGAAATTCCTGATGTTACTATACCGATTTTCTCTTTTCCTTCCTCAATCCTGTTTAATTCTATATTTGAAGATAATTTCTTTAGTTCTATTAATTTTTCCTCCAAGATATTATGTCTTATCTTTGCATGAGCAGGAAGAACCACAAATTGCTGAATGTTTTTAACATAATTTTTTGCTTCTGCTTCCTTTCTCTTATTAACATTTACAATTCCCTTTGTATGAGAAATTCTTGTTGTCATTCTAAAAAGAACAGGTATTTCAAATTTTTCAGAAATTTCAAATGCAATCTTTATAAAGTCATAGACTTCTTGTGCATCTGAAGGCTCTATAAGGGGGACTTTTGCAAATTTTGCATATCTTCTATTATCCTGTTCATTCTGTGAGGAATGCATTCCAGGATCATCACATGTAACAATTACAAAACCTCCTTTAACACCTGTATAAGCAGAAGAAAAAAATGGGTCAGCAGCAACATTTAACCCCACATGTTTCATTGAAACAATACTTCTTGCACCTGCTATTGCAGCACCAAGAGCAACTTCAAAAGCAACCTTTTCATTTGGTGACCATTCCGCATCAACCTCTTTATATTTTGCCAGATTTTCAAGAATTTCAGTTGATGGTGTCCCGGGATAGGCACATGCCACTTTTATACCTGCTTCCCATGCACCTCTTGCAACTGCTTCATTTCCTGATAAAAACAGTTTCATATTTTAAATTATAAAGTAAATTCCTTATAATTAAAAATCGTATATGGAACTTAAAGAAGGTAAACTCCCTCCTGATTTCCTCAGTAAACTCCTTTTTCTTTTACCTCCTTTAAAAAAAGAAATAAAAATAGGCCCCAAAATAGGTGGAGATTCAGCTGTCATTGAGTTTAAAGATCTATATTTAATAGTTTCACAGGATCCGATAACATTCACAGAAAAAGAAATAGGTTATTACGGAGTTATTATTAATGCAAACGATGTTGCGGTGATGGGTGCAAAACCCCTTTACTTTTTGTTTACCCTCCTTTTGCCAAAAGGTTTTTGTAAAGAGGATATTGAAAAAATATTTAAAGAGGTGAAAAATGTTTGTAAAAATTTAAAAATACAGGTTGTTGGCGGACATACTGAAATAACACCAAATCTTGAAAAAATAATATTATGTGGAACGATGATAGGGATAAGAGAAAAAGAAAAAGGCATTTTCCCTAAAAAAGTTAATACTGGTGATTTTCTATTTTGTATAAAAGAAGTTCCTATTGAAGGGGTTTCAATAATAGCAAAAGAAAAAAAAGAAATTGTCAGAGATATAATA
Source organism: Caldifarciminota bacterium (assembly GCA_965649125.1). Classification (GTDB taxonomy): domain Bacteria; phylum Hydrothermota; class Hydrothermia; order Hydrothermales; family Hydrothermaceae; genus JBDRZD01. Next base: position 12,622 of record CBFGJO010000004.1, read on the forward strand.
GGGGAAAATAAGTTGAATAAATTTTTAAAATATAATATAAAGCCAGGGATAAGTGTTGTTAAAGAGGCAATTTTAATTTCTGATTTCAAAGGAACACTCGCGATGCATGACCCAACAGAAGGCGGGATAATTAATGGGATATGGGAATTTAGTGAATTCTTAAATAAAGGGATAGTTGTTTACGAAGATAAAATTCCTGTTATAAAAGGGTTTGAAGAGGTTTTTAAGTATTTCAATATTGACCCACTAAAAACAATTTCTTCAGGTTCTTTGCTTGTTGCAATTAAAAAAGGATACGAGGAAGATTTTAAATTATTTTGTAAAAAAAATAAGATAAAATCAAATTTAATTGGGGTTTTTAAAGATTTAAGGGAAGGAAGATATATGATAAAAAAAGATGAAAAGGTTAAAATATTACCCTGTCAGGATGATATTTCAAAGATATTTTAAAAAATAAGTCTTTTTTCTTTATAATTAAATATTTTAAAAGGAGTTGATATGAAGGAGAAAGAATTAAAGCCACTCAAAGAGTATTCAATAGAAGACATATGGGGTTTTTATTCAAATAAGTATAAAGGGCTTATTGTACTTATGAAAGAGGCAAGAAGGGTTTTGCGTGAACTCCAGATTGAGGAAATTGAGTTTCCTGGAGAAAAAGCAGTTCTTCATGCTGTGAAAAATTACAGGGATAAGAAAATAAGGGTAATGGAAGAAAGATGAAGATAATACTTGGTGTTACAGGTTCTGTTGCTGCTTTTAAGGCTTTAGAAATTGGTAGACTTTTTGTAAAGAATGGAGTAAAAGTTTTACCTGTTTTAACAAGGAATGCTTTAAATTTTGTCGGGAAAGATTCCTTTGAGTCTCTTTTACATGAGGAAGTTTATTCTGAACTTTTTTCTTCTTACATTTCTCAAAAAGAGCCAATTCATATAAAAATTCTAAAAGAAATTGACGCAATTCTTGTTTCTCCGTGTACCGCAAATATGATAGGTAAATTTGCAAATGGTATTGCCGATGACCTCCTCTCAACCATTCTTTTAGCAAGCAAAGTCCAGGTTTTTATTGCTCCTGCAATGCATGAAGATTTATGGACAAGTGAAGTTGTGCAAGAAAATGTTAAAAAATTAAAAAATAGGGGGGTGATATTCATAGGACCCGAAGAGGGCAGGCTTTCAGATTTGAGAACTGGTAAAGGAAGAATGAGTGAGCCAGAAAAAATATTTAAAGAAGTATATGAATTTTTAAAATTGAGAGAAAAATTTAAGAATAGAAAATTACTCCTTGTTTTTGGAAGAACAGAGGAAGATATTGATAGTGTGAGAGTTATAACAAATAGAAGTTCAGGGAAAATGGGTAAATCTCTATTTGATACTGCTTTAAAAATGGGTTTTGAAATCTCGGTGATAAAAGGTAAAACAGATTTTGAATTTGAATTTAAGAGGTTAAAAGAGGCAAGAACCGCTAATGAAATGTTTGAAAGGATAAAAGAAGAGATTCTGGATTTTAAACCAGATATATTCATAATGAATGCAGCGGTAAGTGATTTTATCCCCTCATCAAAAAAAGAGAGTAAGATTAAAAAAGAAGGAGAAATAAATATTTCTCTAAAACCAAATATAGATATACTTAAAGAAATCTCTAATTATAAAAATGAGAAGATGGTCTTTGTTGGTTTTGCTTTAGAAGATGAAAATATTTTTGAAAATGCAAAAAAGAAATTGTATGAAAAAAACTTGGATATGATTGTTTTAAATACTCCATCCTCTATAGGGAGCGATTTTACAAAAATCTGGATTTTGAAAAAGAGCGGAGAAATTAAAGAATTTCCTTATCTTTCAAAAAAAGAAGCAAGTTTAAAAATTTTTGAAGAAATATTTGATGTCTTTAAAAAAATTCCTTGAATTTTTAAGTGAAGTATACGGGGAAAAGGAGATAGTTATAGAGAATTTTATTTTAAAAGAGAGAGTTTTGGCAGAATTAGAAAAGGAATGTAAAAGATGCAAGAGGTGTATTCTTTCAAAGACAAGGAAAAGTGTTGTTTTCGGCAATGGTAATCCCTATTCAGAACTTTTAATTGTAGGAGAAGCACCTGGTGAAGAGGAAGATAAAATAGGTATTCCTTTTGTTGGAAAAGCAGGAAGGAAATTAACAGAAGTTCTTTTAAAATATAGAATAGAAAGGGAAAATATTTATATTACCAATACGATAAAATGTAGACCACCTGAAAATAGAGAACCAAGACAGGATGAGTTAAAGGAATGCTTTTACTATTTGAAAAAGGAAATTGAGATAATTTCTCCAAAAATAATTTTATGTCTGGGAAGATATGCTGGAATGATGATTTTAGGTGAAGATAAAAAAATTTCTGAAGCAAGAAGTGGTGAATATGAAAAATTTGGTGCAAAAGTATTTATTACATATCATCCATCTGCGATTTTGAGAAAACCCGAACTTACCTCACTTTTTGAAGAGGATATTGAAAAGGTTTCAAAATTTATTTTAAGATGAAAATAAAGGTTCTGTTTATAGGTGATATTGTCGGGAAAGCGGGAAGGAAGGCACTTAAATTATTTTTGCCCCAAATTAAAAAAGAATATTCTCCTGATTTTGTAATAGCAAATGTTGAGAATGCAGCAGGGACAAGTGGTATAACATTTAAGGTTTATGAAGAAATAAAAAATGCAGGAGTTGATATAATGACCTCAGGAAATCATATATTTGCTAAAAAAGATGTGTTTAATTTTATAGATCAAACCGAGTTTTTGTTAAGACCACTCAATTTTCCTGAAGGTGTTCCAGGAAAAGGATTTAATATTTATAGAAAGGATGGTAAAGAGATTGCAATAATAAATGTGATTGGGAGGGTTTTATTAGGGGAATATGATTGTCCTATAAGAGAAACTGAAAAGGTGATAAAGGAAATTGGAGAAATCCCGATTATAATAGATTTTCATGGAGAAGCAACCAGTGAAAAGATTATATTTGCTGATTACTTTGATGGAAAAATTGTTGCAATTATAGGAACCCATACCCATGTTCAAACAAAGGATTTAAGAGTTTTAAATAAAGGAACACTTTTTATCTCTGATATCGGAATGACCGGTAGTTTTGATTCAATAATAGGTGTGGAAAAAGAAGCGGCATTCAAAAGGCTCAGGTATTTATTACCTGTATATTTTGATGCAGGAAAAGAAAAAATAGGAATGAATTCTATTTATTTTGAGTTTGAACCTTTTTCAAAAAAAATTTTATATGCTGAGATTATAAATAAAGGAGGTGCAATATGAGGAAAAAATATAAAATAGTAAAATATGAAGAAATTGTAGAAAGAGTAAGAGATGGTTGTATATCCGCATGCCATTATTTAAAACCCGATGTAATAGAGGCTTTAAAAAAAGCAAGGAAGACAGAAGAATCAGAAGTTGGTAAAGAGGTGTTGGATCAAATTCTTGAAAATATTGAGATTGCGAGAAAGGAAGAAATTCCACTCTGTCAGGATACAGGATTTGCAGTATTCTTCGTTGAAATGGGAACTGATGTTAAAATAAAAGGTGGAAACATTAAAGATGCAATAATAGAAGGTGTGAGAAAAGGTTATATAGAAGGGTATTTAAGAAAATCAATAGTGGAAGATCCTTTAAGAAGAAAGAATACAGGAGATAATACACCGCCTGTCATTCATTTTGATATAGTTCCAGGGGATACTTTGAAAATCATATTTGAACCAAAAGGCGGTGGAAGTGAAAATATGAGTGCATTGAAAATCCTTTTACCTGGAGAAGGTAAAGAAGGTGTGAAAAAATTTGTAATTGAAACAGTGAAAAAGGCAGGTTCTAATCCATGTCCACCAATTGTTGTAGGTGTTGGAATTGGTGGCACATTTGAATACTGTGCATTTTTAGCAAAGAAGGCAACAGTTAGAGAAATAGGTAAGAGAAATCCAGACCCGTTCTATGCACAATTTGAAGAAGAACTTTTAGAAGAGATAAATAAACTTGGAATTGGTCCACAGGGGTTTGGCGGGAGATGGACAGCGCTTGATGTTCATATAGAGGCATATCCATGCCACATAACTGCTTTACCTGTTGCAGTTAATATTCAATGCCATGCTGATAGAAGAGAAGAAATAATTTTTTAACAAGGAGGAAGAAATGAAAGAATATAAAAAATTAAAGTCGCCTTTAACTGATGATGATGTTTTATCTTTAAAAGCAGGTGATGCAGTTTTAATTTCAGGGGTGATATATAGTGCAAGGGATGCTGCTCATAAAAAACTCCTTGAAGAATATGAAAAGGAAGGCAAATTACCTTTTGATTTAAAAGGACAGATTATATATTATGTAGGTCCTTCACCCGCAAAACCTGGGAGAGTTATAGGTTCTGCAGGACCAACAACTTCAATAAGAATGGATCCTTATACTCCAAAAATCCTTGAACTCGGAGTGAAAGCAACGATTGGTAAAGGTGAAAGGCAGGATTTTGTTAAAGAAGCGATGAAAAAGTATAAGGCAGTCTATCTTGCTACAGTTGGTGGTGCGGGTGCACTCATTGCCCAGAGGATAAAATCGGTCAGGATAGCCCTTTATGAGGATTTAGGACCAGAAGCGATTACCGAGATGGTAGTTGAAGATTTCCCTGCAATAGTTGCAGTTGATGCGTACGGAAACGATTTGTATGTTGAAGGGATAAAAAAATACGCAAAAATTTGAAAGTAATATCTATAATACCTGCAAGATATGGTTCAAAGAGATTGCCGGGTAAACCACTTGTTAAAATCCTTGATAAAACACTTATAAATTGGGTTTATGAGAATGCTAAGAAATGTAAAAAAATAGAGAGAGTGGTTATAGCAACTGATGATGAAAGAATTTTAAAAGAGTGTAAAAGATTTGGTGCAGAAGTTTATTTGACACCAAAAGATTTAAAGAGTGGTTCTGATAGAGTTTTTTGGACATACAAGAATTTAATAAAAGAAAATTATGATTATATTTTAAATTTGCAGGGTGATGAACCATTAATCTCTCCTTGTGACTTAGATTTTTTAATTGAAAATACTCTTAAAAAGATGTGTGAAGTTTCAACCTTTGGTTATCCATTGACCTCGGAAGAAAAATTTAATGATAAAAATATTGTTAAAATAGTTTGTGATAAAGAGGGGAGAGCAATCTATTTTTCAAGAAGTCCTGTCCCTTTTTCTTCCTCTCAAAAGGATTTAAAATTCCTAAAACACATAGGAGTTTATCTTTATAGAAGAGATATTCTTGAAGTTTTTCATTCAATTCAAAGGTCTTACCTTGAAGAAAAAGAGAATCTTGAACAATTAAGATTAATTGAAAATGGAATACCGGTTTTTGTTTTTGAAGCAAAAAATTATACCCATCCTGTTGATACTGAGAATGATTTAAAGGAGGTTGAAAGAATTTTAATAGAAAAAATTTAGTATCTCATTCAAAATTGTATTTCTATTTTCATAAGTTATTTTTATCAAAGCGCATTTTGAAAAATCAATTTCTTTTTTAAAAGTGTGTAATATCTTTTCCCCCACTGTTCCAAGAACTCTTGGTTTTTCATTTTTTAAAACTTCCTTTATCCATATAAAAAATTTTTTGGATAATAGTTCCATCTTACCTATTTCATCAATTATAAGGATATCAGAGTTTTTAAAATTGATTTTTTCAATTATTTCCTCAATACTCTTTAGATTTACTCCGTATTTGCCAACACGATAAGCGCTTTTTAATTCTTTATGAGAAAAGAGTTTCCTTTCTCCATCGAGTTTTATTATCTCAAATCCTTTTCTCTCACCTCTTTCTCTTATCTCTTTTGTTATAAACCCATCTAATTTATATTTATTTTTTAATTCCTTTATTGCCTTTTCTATAATTGTAGTTTTACCAACCCGAGGCGAGCCTGTTAATAAAAGATGGTATTTCAAATTTCAATAAGTGAGAGAACAGCCTCTTCTGCTCCGTCTCCTATTCTCCTTCCAAGTTTTAATATCCTTGTATAACCAGAATTTCTATTTTTAAATTTAGGTGCTATCTCCTTAAATAGTTTTTCTGAAATTTTTTTATCCTGTAAAATTTTAAAAACATATCTTCTACTTTTTTGTGTATCTTCCTTTGCAATTGTTATTAATTTTTCTGCAAGTTTCCTTGCTTCCTTTGCCTTTGGAAGGGTAGTTTTAATCCTTCCATGTTTGAAAAAAGAAATTGTAAGGTTTCTTAATAGTGCCTTCCTATGAGCTCTTGTTCTCCCGAGCTTTTTTAACTTCTTTTTGTGCCTCATCTAATTCCTCCTGTGTTATATATTCACTTATATCCATTTCAAAATTAAGTCCAAAGTTTTGTAATTTTTCTTTTATCTCATCCATTGCTTTTTTACCGAGGTTTTTAATTGCACTTATTTCTTCTTCTTTTCTTTGAACAAGTGCACCAACTGTATAAATCTTAGCAGTTGCAAGGTTCGTTATTGTTCTTGGTGGTAAATCAAGTATCTCAAGATCACTTAAAAGAAGCATCTTCATATCTTCTTTTTCTTTCTTAATCTTTTCCCTTGTTTTTTCAACTAAAACTTTCTTTTCTTTTTTCAGGGCCATTTTTTCAAAATGTTTTAAAATAATTTCCTTTGCTTCCATAAGTGCATTCAAAGGGGTTATTGAACCGTCAGTTTCAATTTCAAGGATAAGTTTTTCATAATCTGTTCTATGTTCAATTCTTATGTTTTCAACGATAAAATTTACTTTTCTTACAGGTGAGAAATCTGCATCAATGAATATTGTATCATGAGGAAATAGCCTTTTATCTATGTAACTTGTTTTAAGTTCTTCTAAAGGGACATAACCTTTCCCATTTGTTATCCATACTTCCATTGCTATTTTTGAATTCTTTGATGTTAATGTTGCAATCTTTTGCTGGGGTGTAAGAATTTCTACAGTGCTCGGAGCCCTAAATTCTTTTGCAAAGATTTCCATTTCTCCTGCTGCGGTAAGAGGAATATTTACATAAGGAGAATCACCATTATATTTAACCCTTACCTTTTTCAAATTAAGAATAATAATAGGAATATCTTCAAGCACTCCCTTTATTGAAGAAAATTCATGAGATACACCATCTATTCTAACTGCAAATATAGCAGAACCCTGTATACTTGAAAGCAAGACCCTTCTTAAAGTGTTGCCTATTGTGATTCCAAATCCTCTTTCAAGAGGAGAAAATAAAAATTTACCATAATTTTTCTTTTCTTCAATTATTTCAATACCATCTGGCATTAAAATTTCTTTTTTATCCATTTTTAACCCCTTTTGAAAATTTTATTTAGAATAGAGCTCAACAATTAAACTTTCCTTTATTGGATGTGAAACATCCTCTCTTGAAGGAAGCCTTAAAACTTTTCCTTCAAAATTTTCTTTATTAAGGGATAGCCATTTTGGCACATCTTCTGGTGCTTTTCTATCAAAACTTTCTCTTACAAATACATTATTTCTCATCTTTTCTTTTATAGTGATCACATCTCCTTCTGATACTAAGTAAGAAGGAATATTTATTTTTCTTCCATTAACAAGTACATGGCCATGGGCTACAAGTTCTCTTGCTCCTCTCCTTGATAAGGCAAATCCAAGATGATATACAACATTATCAAGCCTTCTCTCAAGTAAGGATAATAGATTCTCCCCTGTATTACCCGGCATTTTTCTTGCCATCTCAAAAAATCTTCTAAATTGGGTTTCACTAACACTATAAATTCTTTTTGCTTTCTGCTTTTCCCTTAACTGTAATCCATAAATTGATAGTTTTCTTTTTGCTGTTGGCCCATGAAAACCTGGTGGATATTTTCTTCTTTCAAAAGCACATTTATCAGTAAAACATCTATCGCTTTTTAAGAATAATTTTTCACCTTCTCTTCTGCATAACCTACATACAGGACCTGTATATCTTCCCATTACACCCTCCTTCTTTTTGGTGGTCTACATCCATTATGGGGGATAGGTGTTATATCTCTTATGGCTATCACTTTTAATCCGGCTGCATGTATTGTCCTTATTGCTGCTTCCCTTCCCTGGCCAGGTCCTTTAACTCTTATTTCAACTTCCTTTATTCCTATTTCCAGTGCTTTCTTTACTGCTGCTTCTGCAGCCTTTGACGCAGCATAAGGTGTTCCCTTTCTTGTTCCTTTGAATCCTACAGAACCACAAGATGCCCAGGTAAGTGTATTTCCTTTTCTGTCTGTAATTGTAACTATTGTATTATTGAAAGTTGATTGGATATAAGCAATCCCAAAAGGATCCGTAATTTTCTTTTTTTCTTTCTTTTTGCGCACTACCTTCTTTGCCATTATCCTTCTCCTTTTTTCTGTTTCAATCTTCTAAATATATTACCTCTTGGTCCTTTTCTTGTTCTTGCATTATGTCTTGTCCTTTGTCCTCTTACAGGTAAACCCATCTTATGCCTCAAACCACGATAAGAGCCTATTTCAATAAGCCTTTTTATATTTTTTTGAATTTCTGCTCTTAAAGCACCTTCCACTTTTAACTTATCAACTTCACTTTGAAGTTTACTCACTTCTTCAGTGGTTAGATCTTTTACTTTTTTATCAGGGTCAATATTTGCAACTCTCAAAATTTTTTTTGATGTGGAAAGTCCTATTCCATAGATGTAAGTTAACGCAATTTCAATCCTTTTATTTTTTGGTAAATCAACTCCTGCAATTCTCGCCATTTTTAACCCTGCCTTTGTTTATGCTTTGGATTTTCACAAATCACAAATATTTTACCCTTTCTTTTTATAATTTTACATTTCACGCACCTTTTCTTAACAGATGATTTTACCTTCATATTCCTCCTAAAATCTATATCCAAATGAAAACCTGTAATTGTCTGTTTCAAAAGAATATATGTTTGAGTCAACTCCCACATCAAATATGAATGATTTAAATATGAGTCCTCCTCCAAATGTCCATCCAACTCTTTGTCCTGCTCTATCCTCAAAATATCCAACTCTTGCCGAGATAAAATCATAATATGTATATTCCAGACCAATATTTTTCCAGGTATCTTTCCATACTTCTTTAACTCCATAATCTGCAAGATCTTTGTCTAACTTCACAATTACCTTTGTAATCTCAGCAGCAAAGAGTATCTTATGATCTTTATTATAAATTGGTCTATAAGAAAAGCCTGTTTTTAAAGTATAAGGAATTGGATCTGTCTCTCCGCCTCTTTTTGTGAACTTTACCGGGGGTCCTATATGAAGTAAAGATATACCGTAATTAAGTCCTTCTTTTGCAAAATCAAATTTATAAAGCAAGCCAGTATCAAAGGCATATGATAAGGCAGCACCACCACCACCTGTTTCAGGGAAATACATTCTCACGAGCCAATCAGGTGCAAGAAAACTATACACTATTTTAGCTGTAAATCCAATTCCCAATTTTTCCCATAAGTTTATGGCATAAGAGCCACCTATTGCAAAATCAAAATTTCTAAACCTTGCTATTGTAGTTCCATCTTCAAGTTGTGCTTCTGTTTCCCCTGTTGTTAGATATATCCCATGAATTCCTATATTTCCATAAGGAGGTAAAGGTCTTATAAATCCCAGGAATTCATAATACATATCAGGCCAAAGTCCTGTAAGCCAATTAGAATGTTGAAGCGAAACTTCATTCTTTTCAAAGAAAGCTATTCCTCCTGGATTATAGTAAAGTGCTGTTGCATCTTCTGCTACTGAAGCAAATGCTCCTCCCATTCCCACTGCTCTTGCTCCGGGATAAATTGTTAAAAATACAAGGGTTGCATCGTTTGTTGATGCACATAAGATTCCACTAACTATTACACATACTATTTTTTTCATATTTTCACCTTCTTAATTTTTAAGTCTTTAATTATAATTTAATTTTAGTTTGAAAGTCAAGTAAAATATGCTTTATAATTTTAAAAATGAAAGTACTTATTATAGGAAGTGGTGGAAGGGAAGATGCACTTTCTTACTGGTTTTATAAATTTGGACATGAAGTTATAGGTTTGCCGGGAAATCCAGGTATTGAAAAAATTGGAAAAACTTATAATTTTTCACCAGGTGATTTTGAAAAGATAGAAGAAGTCGCAATAAAAGAGAAAGTGGATGTAATATTGCCTGGTCCAGAAGAGCCGATTGTGAAAGGTATTAAAGATAGAATTAAAAATTTTTTTATATTCTCTCCTTATTCCAAAGAGGCGCTTCTTGAAGGAAGTAAAGCATTTGCTAAGGAATTTATGAGTGAAAATGGTGTCCCTACCGCAAGATATGAGATATTTGATGAGCCAGAAATGGCTTATAAATATATAGAAAAGATAAAAAGACCCTGTGTTGTGAAAGCATCGGGGCTTGCACAGGGGAAAGGAAGTATTGTATGTAAAGATAAGGAGGAAGCAAAAGAAGCAGTGAGAAAAATTATGGAAGAAAGGATATTTGGTGATTCTGGAAATGCTATAGTAATAGAGGATTTTTTAAAGGGAATAGAGTGTTCTATAATAGCACTTGTTGCAGGAGATGAATACTCTTTGCTTCTCCCTTCACAGGATCATAAACCTGTTTATGATAATGATCAGGGCCCAAATACAGGCGGGATGGGTGCCTATGCGCCTTTACCATTTTTAACAAATGAACTTGCAGAAAAGATTGAAAACGAGGTGATTAAAAGAACAATAAAAGGACTTATAAGAAAAAATTTTGATTATCAGGGTGTAATATATGCTGGTCTTATGATAACAAAAGAAGGAGTTTTTGTTCTTGAATATAATGTGAGATTTGGGGATCCTGAGACACAACCACTTGTTTATCTTATTGATACAGACCCTGAAGTTATAATTGAAAAAACAAAGGAGTTTAAACTTGGTTCTTTAAAATTAAAGTGGCATAAGGGTTACGCTTTATGTGTTGTTCTGGCTTCTCATGGATATCCCGGGAAATATGAAAAGGGAAAAGAAATAAAAGGACTTGAAGAATGCGAAAAAATGGAAAATTTATATGTTTTTCATGCTGGCACAAAAAAAGAAAATAATAAATTCTTTACAAATGGTGGAAGAGTTCTTGGAGTTTTAGGATTTGGGAAGGATTTAAAAGATGCAAAGGATAGAGCATATGAAGGAGTTAATAAAATTTATTTTGAAGGAATGCATTATAGAAAGGATATAGGAGATAAAGGATTTAAATCTTTGGAGGAACTTTTATGAAAATACTTGAAGTTAATACAAGTAAAAGAGAAGAACTTGTGGATATAACTCAGAAAGTTATGGAAATTTTAAAAAAGGAGAATTGGAAAAATGGCGTGCTTTTCTTTTATGTTCCCCATACAACAGCAGGAATAACAATAAATGAAAATTATGATCCTTCAGTAGGTGAAGATGTTTCTGATAGTTTAAGAAAGATTTTCCCACCTGGTAAAATTTATAAACATACAGAAGGAAATGCTGATGCTCATATAAAGTCCGTAGTTGTAGGAAATACTTCCTTTATATTTTTAAAAGATGGTGAACCTCTCTTTGGAACATGGCAGGGAATATTTTTATGTGAATTTGATGGTCCAAGAAAAAGGAAAATTTATTTAAAATTTTTTGAAGAAAAATAAGGGGGAAAAATGGAGGAAATAAAAAAGGAACATATAGAAGAGGGAAAATCTATTGCATGGCTTTCTTATCTTTTGATATTGGTTCTTATTCCCCTTATGATCCAAAGAGAAAATCCTTATACAAAATTTCATATAAAACAGGGACTTGTTTTGCTTGTCGCATGGATTATCCTTTATATAATTGGTCTAATTTTTAATTTTGTTCCAGTTTTAAAAATTTTAGTCTGGCTCTGTGTATGGGGGGTTACTCTCTACTTTATAGTTTTTGGAATAACAAATTCTTTGAATGGCAAACTTAATAAATTACCTCTAATAGGTGATTTTGCAGATAGATTTGAAATTTAATAAATTTTCTATTTCATTCATTCTTTTGTTACTTATTTTTTATATTTATGGTTTTTTATACCATTCCTTTCCCCCAAATGAAAAAAGGGGTCCTTTTCCTTTTAGAGTTAGAAAAGGAGAAGGAGTTATTCGGATTTCAAAAAATTTAAAGGATTCTGGTATAATCAAAAACGATGTCTTATGGACACTGATTGCCATTTTAACAAGGGAGGAGAATAAAATTTTAGAAGGTCTTTATTTTTTGAATAAAAATATGAATGAACTTTTGTGTTTTAAATCAATAAGATATGGGTTTTCTTTAGTTCCTTATGTGAAGATTACGATTCCAGAGGGTTATAATTTAAAACAGATCTCAAAAATCATTTCAGGAAATCTTGATATTCCTTATGATTCTGTTTATTCCTTTTTTATATCTCCTGAAAAAATAAAACCAATATTTGAGAAATTCAATTTAACTCCCCAAAATACCTTAGAGGGTTATATTTTCCCTGATACATATATCTTCCCTTCAGGTGCAAGTCTTTATGAGATAGGTATAAGGGGGGTTGAAAATTTACTCAAAGTTTTAAAGGAAATTGGTTATGATACACTCCATAAAAAAATGGACTTGCATAAACTATTAATTTTAGCATCAATTGTGGAAAAGGAAGCAGTTTTTGATTTTGAGAGACCTTGGATTGCAGGAGTATTTTTAAATAGACTAAAAATCGGGCTACCTCTCCAGGCTGATCCAACCATAAAGTATATAATTGAAGAGGAGAAGGGCAGGTTATCCTTAAAAGACCTTTTAATTGATTCACCATACAACACTTATAAATATAAAGGTTTGCCACCAACTCCTATTTGTTCACCAGGAAGATCTTCAATAAAAGCGAGTGTGTATCCTGCATCTACAGATTATCTCTATTTTGTTTCAAAAGGTGACGGAACCCATCATTTTTCAAAAAGTTTTGAAGAACATAGAGGTAAAAAGGCTATTTATAAGAAGATTTGGGATTTTTAAAAAGGGCGCGTGGCGGAATGGTAGACGCGGTGGGTTCAGGACTCACTGGGATAAATTCCCATGGAGGTTCAAGTCCTCTCGCGCCCATTTATAAAGAATGAGCATTTCTAAGGAATCTTTAATTTCTAAAATTGCAGGATTCTTTATTTCTCTTGAGACCAAAGAAGTTTTAAAAAGAATTACAAAAATCTTAGAAGAAATTTTCAATGCAGAAAGAGTTTCAATTTTCAGGAAAAAAGAGGATAAAAATTATTTAGAGTTTTATATTTTTTCAAAAGGTGAAGACGAGCTCAAGAAGATAAAGATAGACCTCTTCAAAGGCGTTGTGGGATGGGTGTATAAGAATAACAGACCATTGATTGTAAATAATGTTAGTAAAAGCAAAATATTTTACAAAGGGGTTGATGAAATAACGGGATTTAAAACAAATTCAATTCTTGCTTTTCCTTTAAGACTCAAAAAGAGAAAATATGGGGTTATTGAGGTAATTAACAAAAAGGAGGGTGAATTTAAAAAAAGAGATTTGAAAATTTGTGAATTAATATCGCCATTTGTTGCAATTACTCTTGAAAATGCTACACTTTTTGAAAAGATTGAAGATATGTTTTTTGGAGTGATAAGGTCTTTTGCAAAGGCTGTAGAAGCAAAAGATCCCTATACTTCAGGCCATGTTGAAAGGGTTGAAAATATTTCTTATCTTCTTTCAAAAAAAGTGGGACTGAAAGGTAAGGATTTAAAAAATGCAAGAATTGCCGGAATTTTGCATGACATAGGTAAGATTGGAATCCCTGATGAAATCCTTAAAAAACCTGAAAGACTTTCAAAAGAAGAATATGAAATAATAAAAAAACATGTCCTTTATGCAAAAGAAATTCTTGAGCCGATAAGCGAGATGAAGGATATTATTCCTGCAATTTATTATCATCATGAAAGATATGATGGAAAAGGGTATCCTGAAGGTAAAAAAGGGGAAGAGATTCCTCTTCTTGCAAGAATAATAAGTATAGTTGATGCCTTTGATGCAATGGCTTCTGATAGACCTTATAGAAAAGCACTAACTGCAGAAAAAATATTAAGGGAATTTAAAAGAAATAAAGGAAAGCAATTTGATCCATATCTTGTTGATAATTTCTTATCATTAAGGGAAGTTCAGGACATTTTAAAAAATCTTTAAAATTGATTAATTTTACTTTTTACCTTAATAATAATAATTCTTAAAATTTAAAAGGAGGAGATATGAAAATTGCGCCAATTGAGATAAGGAATGCTGAATTCCCAAAGGTTTTCAGGGGATTTGACCCTGAAAGGGTGACAAGTTTTCTTGAAATGGTAGCAGATGAATTAGAGGAAATTATAAAGGAAAACATTTCTCTCTCGGAAAGAATCAAGGATCTGGAAGTGAAAGTAGAGGATTATAGACGTATGGAAAACATAATGAAAGAGGCGCTTCTTACTGCACAAAGAGGAGCAGATGAACTTAAAAGGAATGCTGAAAAAGAGGCAGAACTTATTATAACGAATGCGAAGATGGAGGCTGAAAAATTCCTTGAAGAAAAAAGGGAAGAATTGAATAAACTTAAAATTGAAATAGAAGAAATAAAAGCAAGAAAAAAATCGCTTTTGCTTGAACTTAAAGCAATTATTGAGACTCAAAAAAAATGGGTTGATATGATGCTTGAAAGAGAAGGATGAAATTAGAAAGAGTTTTTAAAATAGTAGATTTTCTGAAAAAAAAGGGAATTGAGAATGTTAAAATAGGTATAATTCTGGGAAGCGGGATTGATGAACTTCTGAAAAGTTTTGAAATTAAAAAAGAGATTGCTTATTCTGGAATTCCTGAATTTCCAGTTTCAACTGCACCAGGACATGAAGGGAAATTAAAATTTTCACACTTTAAAGAGAAAAATATCCTTTTTTTCTGTGGCAGATTCCATTATTATGAGGGGTATGAAATGGATGATATTGTCTTACCTGTATATCTTACAAAATTCCTTAATGGAGAGATTCTCGTTGTAACAAATGCAGCAGGGGGTTTGAATCCCCTTTTTTCAGAAGGTAATATTATGAGAATAGTTGACCATATAAATTTATTTCCTGAAAATCCACTAAGGGGTAAAAATGATGAAAAAATAGGGAAAAGGTTTCCCTCAATGATAGATGCTTATGATCCTTATTTAGGAGAAATTTTTGATAGGGTTGCTGAAGAAGAAGGTATTTCTTTAAAAAAGGGTGTTTATGTTGGCTGGCAGGGACCGAGTCTTGAGACAAAAGCAGAGTATAAATTTTTAAGAATAATCGGGGGTGATGCAGTAGGGATGTCAACAATTCCGGAGGTAATAGTGGCGAGATATTTAGGATTAAAAGTTCTCGGCATTTCTATAATTACAAATATGGGTATAGGTGATATTATTCCACATTCTCCGGATGAGATAATCAAAGTTGCAAGAGATTCATCAAAAATTCTGGGAAGATTAATTTTAAAATGGATAGAAAAATTATAAGTTTAATTTTTATTATATTTTTAACTTTCTGTGAAGAAGATAAATTAAAAAAAGCGGAGAGATTTTTAAGGGAAGGGAAAGTGGAGGAGGCTCAATATCTTGTTGAAAATTATTTAAAGAAAAATGAAACTGATTCAAGGGCATTATTTTTGCTTTCTGAGATTTATTTAGCAAAGGGAGAGTATTATAAGACTTTACAGGTAATAAAGAGGATACCTGATAAAGGGCTTTATAAGGATAAAATTTTAAATGATGCAAAATATATTTTTGACAAGACAAAGAATTTTGCAAAAGAAATATCTTATGAAGCAGCCGAGATAATCCTTCTTTTAGAACCGGAGTATTATGATAAGAATCTTTATCTTTATCTTGGCAACATTTATAAAGAAAGGGGGAAATTTCTGGAGGCAGAAAAGGTATTTAAAAAAATATGGGAAATAGAAAAAGATTATGAAAGTCTTATAAATCTTTTAAATTTACTATATGAAAAAGGAGAATACCTTGAGATTATTATTTTAAGAGAAAATATACCACCAAAATATTTAAATGAAGAAGTAAGTTCAATAATTGGAAATTCACTTTTTGAAATCTCAAAAATTTATTATATGGAAAATAAGGTGGATTCTGCAATTATTTTTATTGATAGATTCCTTGAAATAAAGATTCCTCCTGCAAAACTTGCAGAGGCTTATTATATTAAAGGGGAACTATCACTTTTAAAAGGTGATACAATTTCCGCGATCCAAAATTTTTATAATGTTCTTAAAGAAAATCCTGCAAAGGAAACAGGTTTACCCAAGAAAGCAAAAGAAAAAATAAAGGAGATTAAAAAATGAAAGAAATAGATATAAGGGAGGTTTCAGAGTATATTGGTAAAAGAGTTAAAATAAAGGGCTGGCTTTATAATAAAAGGTCATCGGGTAAAATTCATTTTTTACTGATAAGGGATGGAACAGGCTTTATTCAGTGTATAGTTGAAAAGGGAAAAGTGAAAGAAGAAGTTTTTAATATTTACGAAAAAATTTCATTAGAAACATCCCTTGAAATAGAAGGAAGTATAAGGGAAGATAAGCGTTCCCCCTTTAGATATGAAATGGATGTTGAAAATATAAATATTCTTACCCTCACAAATGATTATCCAATTTCAAAAAAAGAGCACGGTGTTGGCTTTTTACTCCCTTTAAGGCATCTATGGCTCAGGTCAAGAAAACAATGGGCTTTGATGAGAATAAGGCATACATTAATAAGAGCGATAAGAGATTTTTTTGATAAAAGGGGTTTTATTTTAATAGATGCACCGATTTTAACACCTTCTGCCTGTGAGGGAACAACAACACTTTTTGAGACCGATTATTTTGGGGAAAAAGCCTATCTTTCCCAATCAGGACAACTTTATATGGAGGCTGCGTGTATGGCTTTTAAAAAGGTTTACTCGTTTGGTCCAACTTTTAGAGCAGAAAAAAGTAAAACAAGAAGACATTTAATGGAATTCTGGATGGTTGAACCTGAGATTGCCTTTGCCACTTTGAATGACATAATGGATTTAACTGAAGAATTTGTAGAATATATAGTAGAAAGGGTTCTTGAAGAAAGAGAAGAAGAATTAAAAATACTTGAAAGGGATATTACAAAACTTGGAAATATTAAAAGACCTTTTTATAGAATCTCCTATACGGAAGCAGTTCAATTCTTACATAAAAATGGTTTTCCTGATTTTAAATGGGGGGAAGATTTTGGCGCCCCTCATGAAGTAAAAATTTCAGAAAATTATGATAAGCCTGTTATTGTTCATAGATATCCTAAGGAGGCAAAAGCATTTTATATGAAAGAAGACCCTGAAAATCCAAAGGTTGTCCTTTGTATGGATATGCTTGCTCCTGAAGGATATGGAGAAATAATAGGAGGTAGCCAAAGGGAAGATGATTATGAAAAACTTTTAAAAAGGATGCAAGAATTAAATATGCCAGTTGAAGATTATAAATGGTATCTTGATTTAAGAAAATATGGTTCTGTTCCCCATTCAGGTTTTGGGCTTGGACTTGAAAGGACAATACAATGGATTGCTGGGTTATATCATATTAGGGAAACAATCCCATTCCCAAGGATGCTTGAAAAAATCTATCCTTAATTTTATAATTAAATACTTAAAAAGGAGGTGAAAATATGAAAGAAAAGGAATGGGTTATATATCTTGGTAAGGCTGTTCAGAGTTTTATGAATGAATTAAAAGGGAAATTTCCGGAGGAAGCAGAAGTCCATTTAAAGAATGCAGCAAAGGAGTTTTTGCTTGCATTTAAAACTATTATTGAAAAAAAGATTGAAAAGATTGAAAGTAAAAAGGTAAAAAAAGTAACAAAAGTAAAAGTAGAGTGACTAAAATTTTATAATTTTTTGTATCTTCTTATTTTTACCAAATAAAATTTCAACAAAATAAATACCCTTTTCTCTGAATGGAATTTTAAGGTCAAGATAAGTTTTTCCTTCTTTTACTTTTCCGTTCCAGAGAACTTTTTTTCTACCAAGAATATCGTAGACATTTATCTTTAAGAAATCTTCATAGGGTATTGAAAGTTCAATTTTAATATTTTCTTTAAATAAAGAAGGAAGTTTCAAAAATTCTCTTTCATATCCATAAACTTCAGAAACAGATATATCTTTACTTACATAAAATCCTCTCCCAATTTGATATATAAAAACTCCATCATTTCCAGCCAGAATTCCCACTCCATATATAAATGGAAGGGTATCAATGTAAAAGTTATTTCCACCATCATTTGAATAAAAAACTACTTGGATAGAATCTGATAACATTGAAAGAACATAAAGTATTCCATTTGGTGATACAGAATGGTCAAGAACAATACCCAAATTTGTTAAAGGTGTTAAATTCTGTGTTTCAACTTCATATCTCCAGAGTGTATCCCCATATCCTGAATAGAGTATATTTCTTGTTTCATCATAAGAAATGGAAGTTCCTCTTGTAATTGAAGGTATTCCTGACCAGTTTTCACCTTTATTATAACTCACAAAACAGTTTGCTTCAGTTGAAGCAAAAGCTGTATCAAGTCCTTCAAAATAATAAAAATTATTTTCATTTGAGAACACAGGTGATAAATTTTTACCTTTTTCTATTGAACGATAAATAAGACAAGGGAATGTGTCATTATTCATTGCAAGAACTATTGAATCACTTTTTAAAATATGTAAATCATAGGATAAAAAAGTTGAATCAACAGGCTCCCATGAGGCACCACCATTAAAACTTCTAAAAATAGTAAAGGCACGCGGGTAAGTGGCTCCCCAGATTATATCGATCGCAGAAGCAATCAAAAAAGAAGGGTTTATAGGTGAATAATCAATACTTAATCCCCCAGCCAAAAAATTTTTAATTATGTTCCAGTTTATTCCATAATCTTGTGTTTTATAAAGAGCACCACCTATATTTATGAAATAAAAATCATTTTGATATATTCTTGAGATATTCCCCTTTGAAAAAAGAGTATGTGCATAAAGTCCTGTATTTGAAAAATTCCATGTATTTCCCCCATCTATACTTTTTAAAACTCCTATGCCAAATGTTCCTGCAAGAAAGTGTACTCCATTCGTAATTTCTTTTTGTATATTGACGCATATTTTTCTTCCTTCAACCCTTGTAAAATCCCAGATTCCTCCAGTTTTTACTCCTTTAAATATTCCAGGATTTAATATAGAGGAAACTAAAATGGTATTAAGATTTAGAAATTCAACATCGTATGGAATAATGAGTGTATCAAGGAATGCACTAAATACCTGTTGCCATGGACCTCCATAATTTGTTGCCTCAAATAGCCCATTTGTTGTTGTTATAAAGGAATGAGCAGCATTTCCATATGATATTTCAAAGTCAAATGTTTCTCCTCCTGATACTATTGTATCAAGAGGGCTCCATGTAATCCCCCCATCATTTGAACCATAAATTATACTCAATGTATCAATATTACCTATTGCCCTTACATTATCTGGGGAATTTATAAGATGAGCAATATTTGTGATCCATATATTTGTGTCAGGAAAATAGCCACGAATTTGCCAGGTAAGCCCTTTATCAACGCTTCTCCATACCCTTGGAGGAAAATAATCAACTGCATAAATTACTGTATCAGGCTGTTCAGCACTTATTGCACTAAATCCTTCAAAATAATGAACTATATTCCATGTATTTCCTTTATCCTCTGTTCTATAAACTGCATCATTAATCACAAATAATGCAATTGAATCAGAAATTATCAATGCATCACCTCCTTCACCTGGAAAGGAATATTCAAATTGTGGTACTAAATGCCATGAATCTCCAAAATCGTATGATTCCCACAAATCAGTAAAGGACAATGCAAGAACCCAGTTAGTTTCCGGATTTCCACGAAGAATGACTATCTCTCCCCCTTCAGGTCCTACAAACTGCCAGGAAGCATTTTCTATATATTTATTTTTAAATTTTGGTAATTTTTCAATTTTCTTTACAATTTCCTTTTTCATTTCTTCAAAATTTTTCATAATTTCTCCACCTGGATTCAGAAGTATTCCTATCATCATTATTTTTATTATTCCCATATTTCACCTCCTTTTAATTTTAATATCTTTTTATTTTCTCCATTAAAATTTAAAAAATAAATTCCTGTTTTATTATAAAGGTTTGTCCTTCTTCCTGCCAAATCAAAAATTTGAATTTTATTTGAATTTTTGAAAGAAGGCATAAATTTTTTCTCACTGATTTTTGTTAAAACCATTCTTGCAAACCATGCATCATCAGTTGAATTATCGGATGCAGGATGGCACCATGCAACTGCAACAAGTCCGCTTTTTACATGGATTGCATTATAATCCCCAATAAAAGTTTGCCACACAGGAGGCTTTGTATAATCATTTACTTTCAAACTTTGAGAAAAGGTTGTTCCATAATTTTCTGAATATGCATAATAAACATCAAGGTTATACCCACCTGCTCTTGTATCATACCATATTACATGGATTTTTCCATTTTCATCACAGGATATCCATGGAAAAAATTGATGAGCTTGAGTTACATCATTTACCCTTATAGGTGTTGTAAAACTTGTCCCTCCATTTGTTGATTTTGTGAAATAAATATCCCAATTTGTCCTTGCAGGATCAGTTGATTGATAGATAATGTAAATATATCCTGTATTCATATCAATATCCATTGAAGGGATTGCATAACATCTCCATGGTAAAAGAGCCTGGCTATCATAAAGGTCAGCAACATGAACTTTTGGCAAAAATGTGCTGCCCCCGTCTATTGATTTTCTAATCCATATCCCGTAGTCATATTGTGAATTCTGAGGGTTATCAAGCCCCCACATAACATATATTTCTCCACTAGGTCCTTTTTTTGGCATTGAACCATTCCCGGATGTATTTATCAAAACAGGTGAAGAAAAGGATAAACCACCATTTGTTGATTTTCTGAAATAAACATAAAATCCAAAACCACCCGCATATGTTAAAAGGATTGTATCATTATAAGCAGTTATCCATGGCTTGTCATCAAAATATAGGTCGTTTGTCACATTTACTGAATCAGTCCATGTAACTCCACCATCTGGCGAAATTAAAAGACCTATATCTCCTCTCCAGGTCTGTCTATTAAATGTTATAAAAGCAAAATATAAGGTATCTCCCTTACCCCATGATAGAACCGGGTCTCCTTGTTCAGGATACCATAATCCATTAGCAGGAAGCTGGTTTGCTGACCATGTTTTTCCTGAATCAATAGAATATGACATTCCAACAGTTACACCTGAAATTCCCCTATAATCATTCCATCCAGCTGCAATTTTTGAACCATTTATTACACAGGTAAGTTCATTTTGATGTTTTCCATCCGGTGGGGTTATTAGATCTATATTTTGTTCAAAAGGTGGAGATTGAACCCCGCTTTGAAATTCTATTTTTTCTTTTAATTTTTTAAAATAACTTTCATTTTTTATTCCTTCAAATATTTCCCTTTCCAGTTTTCCACTTGATTTTCTTTCTTCATAAATTGGTGGTATAAATATTTTATCTGGATAACCAAGAACCTTTATATATGAATTAATCTCTAAAAGGGTGCTCTCTTTCTTTTCTTTTAATTTTATTTTAATTTCAAATAAAAGTTCTTTCCATATTTTCTTTACTATTTTATCACAATCTTCAAGAAGTATATATTCTTCTACATTTTTTTCTATTTTTCCTTTTAAAATGTATGTTTCTCCTTTTTTCTCGGCATAGAAATTTTTAAGAAGAGTTTCTTCTATTTTCCCTTTTTCTGTTTTCAAAGAAAACATTATCCCCCATATTGTAATAAATAATATTTTCATTTTTTTCTCCTTTAGAAAATTTCAATTATATAGTTTTTAATAAACAAAATCAAGTTTAAATTACATTTTTCTGTAAAATTACTTTATAATTTTTATCAAAATAGGAGGTTTTTATGAAATTTTTTATTCTTTTGTTTCTCATAAATGATGGGAAAATAGTAAGGGATGAAAAATTGCTTCCTAAGTTTATGACAGATGAAGAAATTTTAAGAATTGAAGAAATCGGTAAATATCTTCCAAAAGGTCCTCCACCTTCTTTTCCTGTAAGAACTCATGCAGAATATGAAAAGGTTCAATGTGTTTTCTTTAGATGGCCTTATTCTTCATCATGGAATTATATATGGAGGGAGATGATAAGAGAAGTCTGTGAAGTTACAAAAGCATATATCATAACTGCTTATGCTTCGGATACGAGTTCAATAAAAAATTACTTACAGCAGGGTGGTGTTAATATTGATTCAGTGAGATTTTTTATTGTTTCAACAAACTCGGTATGGATAAGGGATTATGGTCCATGGAGTATTTATGTTGAAAATGGTCCGCTTTCAATAATTGATTTTATTTATAATAGACCAAGGCCTCAAGATGATTCTTTTCCTTCACGATTGGGACAAGCATGGAATATTCCTGTTTATTTACCTAACCTTGTGCATGCAGGTGGAAACTTTATGGTTGATGGAAATGGTGTTGGATTTGCAACAGAATTGATTTATCAGGAGAATAATTTGACTCCTTCACAGATTGCCCAGATTATGAAAGATTACCTGGGTATTGAGAAGTTTGTTGTTGTTCCGCGAATTTTATATGAATATACAGGACACATAGATATTTTTGCAAAGATTTTAAATGATACTCTTGTGATGGTTGGAAAATATGATGACCCCAATGACCCTAATTATGCAAGACTTAACCAGATTGCCGACTCAATTTCTCATGTTCAGAACATAGATGGTAAATATTTTAAAGTTGTAAGAATTATAATGCCCGAATCTTTTTCTCCTTCCCATACTACAGGTGCGACTTATTTAAATTCCCTTTTTGTAAATAATAAAGTTCTTGTTCCAATATACGGTTTGCCACAGGATCCACAGGCACTCCAAGTCTATCAAGAGGTACTCCCTGATTATGAAGTGATAGAAATAAATTGTTCTGCAATGCTCGGGTCTGGTGGTGCAATTCATTGTGTTACGATGGGTTTTGCCCCTAAGGATTTTTCACCACCCCAGATAATTCATACTCCCTTACAGGATACCTCAATTTCTTATTGGCCACTTACTGTTTACGCAGGGGTTTTTGACAATTTAAAAATTTATAGAGTTTATTTGATATACAATATAAATCATCAGGATTCAACTATGTTAAGAATGTTTAAAATAGAAGGTACTGATAGTTTTTATAGAGAATTTCAAGGTAATGTAAATGTTGGTGATTCTATTTTTTATAGAATTTTAGCAATAGATGGTGCTTTCAATAAAACTTATCTTCCGCAAAACGGATATTTTACCTTTGAAATAAAGCCCGAAACTCAAATTTCGGAGAAGATAAAAGATAATACAATAAGAGTTTATTTTTCGAATAAAATTTTGTTTATATCTTCAAATAATGAAGAATATTTAAATTTATCTCTCTACGATATCTCTGGAAGAAATCTCTTGAGTTTTAATATTTTGATTAGAAAAGGGATTGAAAAGATTAATCTTTCTAATTTAAAAAGTGGAACCTATTTTTTAAAATTGAAGTCAAAAAATTATGATGAAAAATTTAAACTTTTAAACTTAAAGTGAAAATATTTATTTCAATTGATATAGAAGGAATTCCAGGGGTTGTTTCTCTTGAGCATGTAAGAAAGGAAGGTAAGGATTATGAGAGAGCAAGGAAATGGATGACGGATCACCTTTTGCTTGTTATAAATTCTTTAAAAGAAATTGGCGTGAATGAAATAATCGTGAATGATTCCCATGGTGAAATGACAAATATCTTGCTTGATGAAATTCCTGAAGATGTAAGGGTTATAACAGGACATTTGAAAAAACTTTCAATGCTTGAAGGAGTTGAAGGATGTGATGTAGCGATATTTTTAGGTTATCACTCAAGAGCAGGAAGTTTTGGTGTGATGGATCATACTTATTTTGGAAGAGTTGTTTATGAAGTTAGAATAAATAATATTCCCTATGGTGAATTTGGAATAAATGCGTTTGTTGCAGGTAATTTTGATGTCCCTGTAATCCTTTTAAGTGGAGACGATGAAGTTATTAAAGAGGCAAAATCTTTAATTCCAGAAATTGAATTTATTTTAACAAAGAAAAGGAAGAGCAGGTTTTCAGCAATGCATTTTTCTTTCAAGGATATTGAAAAGGAAATAAAATCAAAAGTTCCAAAGGCGATAGAGAAATTTAAAAATAAAATAATTAAGCCTTTAAAAATTAATGATATAGAAATTGAAGTTGATTTTATAAATACTGCAATGGCTGATATTGCAGAAATTATGCCAAAAACAAAAAGGGTTTCACCAAGAACTGTTTCCTACCATTCAAATAACATGGTTGAAATCTATATGGCTTTGAGAACATGGATTAACTTAGCAAGTACCATTCTTTAATTGAAGAATATCTAATTTTTTCTATATAATATAAAAATGTATTTTCAAGATGTGATCTTAAAACTTATAGAATTCTGGAAAAAAAGGGGGTGTTTAGTTTTCCAGCCCTATAATTCCGAAGTTGGTGCAGGAACATTTAATCCCGCAACATTTTTAAGATGTTTAGGTCCTTATCCATGGAGATGTGTATATGTTGAGCCGTCAAAAAGACCAAAAGATGCAAGATATGCCCAAAATCCAAACAGAGTTTGTCAATATTATCAATTACAGGTTGTTCTTAAGCCACCACCTAATGATATTCAGGAGATTTATCTTGAAAGTTTAAAGGCGCTCGGGATTGAACCATCTTCCCATGATATAAGGTTTGTTGAAGATAACTGGGAATCACCCACGCTTGGTGCATGGGGGGTTGGATGGGAGGTATGGCTTGATGGTCAGGAGATAACTCAGTTCACATATTTCCAGCAGATGGGTGGATTTGATTTGAATCCTATAACATGTGAAATCACTTATGGACTTGAAAGGATAACAATGTATCTTCAAAATAAGGATTCCATATTTGATATTGAATGGGCAAAGGGGATTACCTGGGGAGATATTTATAAGGAGAATGAGGAAGAATTTTCAGAATTTTACTATGAAATTGCAAATGTTGATTTTTATCTTTATGAATTTTCAAAAATAATAGAAGAAACAGAAATCTTAATAGAGAAAAAACTTTTATATCCTGCTTATCATAATGTTATCAAACTTTCTCATATTTTCAATGTCCTTGATGCAAGAGGCGCATTTTCACCAAAGGAAAGAAATTTAAAGATTCTGAAAATAAGGGAGTATGCAAAAAGATGCGCAGGGATTTACCTTGAAAGAATTGGAGTCCTTTCCAGATGAAAAATTTTCTTCTTGAAATAGGGGTAGAGGAACTCCCTCCTTTTTTAGTTAAAGAAGGTGAAGAGGTTATAAGGGAAAGTTTTTTAAAGTTTCTTGAAGAGAATTTGATTGATTTTTTTGAAATTAAACTTTTTTCTACTCCAAGGAGATGGGCAATAAAAGCAAAGATTTCTGAAAAACAAAAAGAAATTGAAGAGATAGTTATAGGTCCACCAAAAAATATAAGCGTTGATGAAAATGGGAACTTTTTAATGCCAGCAATTAAATTTGCTGAAAGCAAGGGAAAGAAAAAAGAAGATTTATTTATACTTAAAAAGGAAAAAGGTGAATATGTCGCAGTTAAAATAAAAAAGGGTGGTGAAAATGTTAAAAAAATACTTCTTTTAAAATTGGGGGAATTTATAACTTCTTTGAAATTTCCTTTAATGATGAATTTCGGAAAATCATTTTTATTTCCAAGACCTATTAGATGGATACTCTGTCTTTTTGATGGCAAAATTTTAAAATTTGAACTGGATGGAATAAAATCGGGTAATAAAACGAAAGGTAATAGACTTTCAGGTGATAAATGGATAAAAATAAATAGTGAGGAAGATTATGAAAAGGTTTTGAAAGAAAATTTTGTTTATCCTGATTTTGAGGAAAGAAAAAGAATAATTCTTGAAAAGGCAAGTGAACTATCTTGTGAAAAAATGGGTATTTTATTTTATGATGAAAAGTTACTTGATGAAATTACTGGCCTGGTTGAATATCCTGGTGTTTTGATAGGAAAATTCCCCGAAAAGTATCTTGAATTACCCGAGGATTTTATAATAACTGCAATGAGGGTGCATCAGAGATACTTTGCGATAAAAGATAAAAATGGCAAAATCCTTCCATATTTTATTACATGCATAAACAATGATGAGAAAAAGGTAAAAAATATTATAGAGAATTTTGAAAAGGTTTTGATTGCAAGACTTGAAGACGCTGAATTTTATATGAAAGAAGATTTGAAAATTCCTCTTGAAAAAAGACTTAATGCTTTAAAGGATATTTACTGGGATGAAGAACTCGGTAGTGTTTATGATAAAGTTTTAAGGATAAAGAAATTTTTTGAAAGAATCTCTTTTGAAGATATTGATAGAAAAATAGTTGAAAGGGCAATAATTCTTTCAAGAACTGATTTAACAACAGAAATGATAAAGGATGGAAAAGAATTTACCCTTTTAGAAGGGGTTGTTGCTTCAGAATATGCAAAAAGACAAGGAGAAGATGAAAAAGTTGTTAAGATTTTAAGGGAATTTTTGAAACCGAAAAGTTCTGAAGATTCTTTACCTGAGCTCAAAGAATCCGCAATTTTAGGAATCATTGACAGGTGGGATTCTTTTATAGGCTATTTTTTAAAAGGGTATAGACCAACAGGTTCAAAGGATCCGCTTGGTTTAAAGAAAATACTTTATGGATTTTTTGACATTTTAATCCATTTTAAATTAAAATTTTCTGTAAATGAATGGATAGAAGAAATGGTTGAGATTTATAATAAAAAGTTAGATTTGAAAGAGATTTCAAAATATTTATTTGAGAGATATGATACATACCTTGAAGAAAAAAGAAATATAAGATACGATATAGCAGATGCTGTTATCTCAACCGGTGATGATAATCTTTACAGGATTTATCTTAAAGCCCATTTTTTAAATGAATACTATAAAAAGGATAAAAAAACATTCCTTGATGTTGTTATAGGACAGAAAAGGGTAAGGAATATACTTGAGGACGAAAAAATAGATTTTCCTTTAAACCCTTCACTTTTTGAAAAAGAAGAGGAGAAAATTCTTTTCAATAAAATGCAGGAAATAAAGGATGAATATATAAAAAGTATAAAAGATGAAAGATTTGGGGATTCAATATTTTATCTTTTTTCATTAAAACCATATATTGATAAATTTTTTGATAATGTGTTCGTTATGACAGAGAACACTCAAATAAGAAAAAACAGGTTATCCCTTTTGGAAGAATTAAAGAAATTATTTGAAGAATATGCTGATTTTTCAAAAATTTCTGTGAGTACAAAAGAAATTGAAGAAATTAAAAAGGAGGAAAGATGAAAATATTTGTTCTTGTAAAAAGGGTGCCTGATACAGGTATTCCACTAAAATTAAGAAATGATAAAAAGGGTGTAGAAAAAGAAGGGGTTCCACATGTGATAAATCCTTATGATGAGTATGCAGTAGAAGCAGCACTCAGGATAAAAGAGAAAATCGGTGGGGAGGTGATAGTTTTATCCTCTGGAGAAGAAAACTCAAATGAGGTTATAAGGCATGCACTTGCGATGGGGGGTGATAGAGGTATTCTTTTGAAAACAAATGGTGAAATAGATGATTCACTCCAAGTAGGAAAGATTATAGGTGAATATCTTTTAAATGAAAAGCCCGATTTAATTCTTATGGGTAAAAAATCTGTTGATTATGATAGGGGAATTGTGCCTGCTATAATTTCTGAAATCTTAAATATCCCTTTTGTTTCCTCTGCTGTAAATATTGAAATAAAAGATTCAAAGTTTATTTTAGAAAGGGAGACAGAATATGGTGTTGAAGTTATTGAAGGGGAAGCACCTCTAATCATTACATTTGAGAAGGCAAAATTTGAGCCAAGATTCCCTTCTTTAAGAGGTGTTATGATGGCTAAGAAAAAAAATATTGAGATAAAAGAGATAGATAATTTACCTGAAAAAACTCTGGAGATAATAAGTTATGAACCCCCACCTGAAAGGAAAAAGGGGAGAATAATTGATCTTCCATTTCCTGAAAATGTAAAAGAACTTATAAGACTTTTAAAAGAGGAAGCAAAAGTAATATAGGAGGTAAAATGAATATAGGTGTTTTTGTTGAACATGATGGAAAAGAATTTAAAAAGATTTCCCTTGAAATTCTTGGTGGTGCTTCAAAAATTGCTTCCGAAAAAAGTGGCAAGGTCCTTGCCTTCCTTTTTGGAAATATAGAAAATCCTGACAGACTTTTTAAAAATGGAGCGGATAAAATATATTATTTCAAAGGGGAAAATATCTATAAGCCTCATACATTTTCAAATTTAATTAAAGAAGTTTCTGATAGAGAAAATATTAAAATATTTATGTTTGGGAGCACGATAAATGGAAGGGATCTGGCTGCAAGGGTATGTGCCAAAACATTTTCTTCTTTTGGACAGGAAGTGGTTGAAATAAAGTTTGAAAATGGTAATTTATTAATTAAAAGACCCGTTTATGCAGGAAAGGCTTATATATGGGAAAAGTTTTTAAGAGACAAAATTGTTCTTGTTATAAGACCAAATGTTTTTCAGGTGGTTCAATTAGAAAAGAAAGGGGAGATTGAAGAGAAAAACATCATAGAAGTTGAAAAAGTTAAAATTCTTGAACTAAAGCCTAAAAAAGAAGAAGAAATTGATGTCTCAGAAGCAGATATAATTGTTTCAGGAGGAAGAGGGGTTGGCTCACCTGAGGGGTTTGAACCATTAAGAAAACTTGCAAAACTTTTAAATGCGGCAGTTGGCGCATCAAGGGCTGCTGTTGATTCCGGATGGATTGAGCATTCACACCAAATAGGTCAAACAGGGAAAACGGTTTCACCATCTTTATACATTGCCTGTGGTATTTCAGGAGCGATGCAACATATTGCTGGTATGAGAACATCAAAGGTTATTGTTGCAATAAATAAAGATCCAAATGCACCAATTTTTGAAATAGCAGACTATGGAATAATAGGAGATTTATTTGAAATTGTTCCAGCCCTGTATGAAGAGATAAGAAAAACGAAATGAAAAAAAATTTTTTAATCTTAATAATCTTAAATCTTTTAAATGCAGATTATATTCTCCAGAAAATATGGAATGAAGGACCTGGAATTTTTTATACAAAAAATTTGACAGGTTTTTTTAAAGGTAAAAATATTGATTATTTTAAGGAAACAGGATTTAAACTTCTGGAAAATCATTTTCTTATGTTTTATCCACGAGGAATTTTTGGAAATTATGGGACTGTAAATAAGATTTTCCCGCTTAATCCGGATACAGCTTTTATCTCAATTTCCCTACCTGATACAACAAAGATCTTCTATACATTTTTCTATAAAGGATTTTCAAAGAATCAGTATTTTAAAATTGAAGGGAATTTGAGGGACATGATAAAATTTTTAGGGAAATTATGGATTGGAACATACGATAAAATATATTATGCATCTATTTCAAACTTTCCTCCACAGCCAGTGTTACATACATCATGGGTAAATGATTTTAAAAATTTCAGTTTGTTTCAAGGGAGTTTATATTTCGTGCAGGGAGGAAGATATGTAAGGAGATACAATTCCGGAACAAATTCATTTGAAGTCATATATACATTCAATTATAATGAAGTCCATGAACTTTCTCATATTTTTTCAGACAGTTTTAGAATATTTATTCTTGGGAAAAAGGATAGTATATGGAAAATTTATGTTTCCTCTAATGGTGGGTATTCTTTTTCAAGGATAAATTCCCCTCAGGATTCCTTTGGATATCCTTATAAGGGCATCTCAAAAGGTAGTGAAATTTTTATTTTGATTAAATCACCTCCCGTAGTGTTTAAATACGATTTTTCGGATTCTTCATGGAAAAAGGTTTTAATAGGTGATGAATACACCATTTTTGAGGATATAGAAAAAGGAAAAAACGGGATTCTATATGTTCTTGCAAGGAGAACTATTTTCCCAAAAAATCTTTTGTTTTCATCTTATGATGGAAAAGAATTTTATACATGTGATACTCTTGACCCTTCTCTTCAAGGACTTAATGCAAAATGCATTTCTTATTTAGGAGATGGACACTTTTTTATAGGAACAGAGAATGAGCCCGAAATTTTGTATTCTGCAATTCCTAAAAATGCATTTTTAATCTCTTCTGTTATTCCCTTTAAAAAAGAGAATTCATATCCTGTTTATGAAAAGTTTAAAATATTTAAAAATGGTGGAGAGGTAAAATTCAAGTTGAGGACATTTTCTGATTCAATTTCACCTGATACAATTCCCTGGAATTTACTTCCTTATGCTGATTCCATAATTTTAAATTATGAAGGGATAGATCAAGGTGAAAAATATTTTCAATATATGCTTGAAATTTCCCCAACTTCCTATATATTACCTTTTAATTTTGATTCCCTGAAAATTTTGTTTCATTATGACTCAGTTGGTCCTTATTTAATAAAAGCGATTGCTTCTGATGGTGAATATCAGGTAAATGGTAAGGATCCTGATGATAGAGTTATAATTGTATTTGATGAGCCAACAGATAAACCGCAAATAAATAAATTTAATGTTGATTCAATTTTCCCTCTTTCAAATGGTCATTCCTGGTTAAATGTATACGGAGATTTTGGTGGAGCAGAATGGAATACCCGGGGTGATACTCTGAAAATTTTTCTTGCATATTCTGGGAATGAATACCCGAGTGTTTCAGTTGGTGATACTTTAAGAGCAAGAATAAAAGACAGGTTTGGCTTTTATAATGAGTCCTCTTGCTTAATTGAAGGAAGTTTTGATGATATTCAGGGTCCAAGGATTAAAAAAAGTATTGCCTCTGATGGAGAAATTAAAAAAGATGGAATAGATGAAGATGATTTCCTCATAGTTATATTTGATGAAAATACGAATACACCTAATTTTGATACGATTGACATAAATCTTGTGCTTAAACTCTCTTCTGGACACACTTTTGGAGAATATGTAAATGCAGATTGGATAACCCCTTGTTCACTTATGATAAACTTAATCCCTTCTGCAAACCCTTTAATTTATAAAGGGGATACAATATATCCATCAGGAATTTATTTAAAGGATTCGCTTGGTAACCCCGCATCTGGATTTTCAGTAATTGAAGGAACATTTGATGAAAAAATTCCCAAGTGCGACTCAATAGTTTTATATGAAAATGATTACAAGGATTTAAACCTTGATTTTGATGATTTTGCTCTCTTTTATTTTTCAGAAGATTTAAAAATGAATATACCGGTTAAGGATTCAAACATTGATCATGCTCTAAAACTCTCAAAAAACCATACCTGGGTTTCAGGAAGTGGTAAACTCGGTGAAATTATATTTAATAAAAATATTTTAATAATCTTTTTTGATTTTGAAATTTCCCATCCATCAGTTTCTCCTGGTGATACTGTTTATATAAATCCTCTGTATTTTTCTGATTATGGAGGTAATTCATTATGTGATACGAATATTATAATTTATAGAAGCGGGATTAAGCCTCTGGGTGAATTAATTAGAATCTCTGAAAGAAAGTTTATAAGTCCTTTATTTAAAAAATATATTGTTTTTGAGGAGAATTTGGAAGATGTTGAGATAAAAGTATACGATGTTGCAGGAAGATGTATAGATAGGTTAAAATTAAAATTTGTGAAAAAGAGCGAGAAAGTTAAAATTGAAAAAGCTAAAAAAGGAGTTTATTTTTTTGAGATAAAAATAAAAGATAAAAAAGAAATTTATAAGAAGATTTTATTATGAAAATTTTACTTACAGGAGGAGCAGGTTTTATAGGTTCATGGGTTGCTGAAAAGTATATTGAAAATGGGTACGAAGTTTTTATTGTTGATAATTTATCAACAGGGAAAGAAAAGTTTATTCCAAAGGATGCAATTTTTTATAAAGTTGATATAAGAGATAAAGAAAATATGGAGAAAATTTTTAAGGAAAATAAGTTTGATGTTGTTAATCATCATGCAGCCCAAACATCTGTAAATGTTTCACTGGATAATCCTTATGAAGATTTTTTAAATAATGTATATGGTTCAATGGTTTTGCTTGAACTCTCAAGAAAATATGGTGTTTCAAAATTTATATTTGCTTCAACAGGAGGAGCAATATATGGTGAACCTTTAGAAAATCCTGTTTCAGAAAAGATGCCAACTTTGCCAATCTCCCCTTATGGATTTTCAAAAATGGTTTTTGAAAAATATTTAGAGCATTATAATAAAAAATATGGGATAAATTATATCTCTTTAAGATATGGAAATGTTTATGGACCGAGGCAGAGTCCTTTTGGGGAAGCAGGAGTAATTGCAATATTTGGCCACAGGATGCTTAAAAATGAAGATTGTTATATATATGGTGATGGTGAGCAGATAAGGGATTTTGTTTATGTTGAGGATGTTGCTTATGCAAACCTTAAAGCAACCGAGTTTCTTATTAAAGAGAATAATGTTTCTATTAAAGTGAATATAGGGAGCAGTATTCCCTTAAGTGTTAATAAAATTTTTAAAATTCTGGCAGAAAAGATAAATTACAAAAAAGAGCCTGTCTATAAACCAAAAAGGGAAGGGGAGGTTTATAAAATTTATCTTGATACAAGGAAGGCAAAAGAAATTTTAAAATGGGAAGCAAAAACAGGATTTGAAGAAGGGATTGAAAAAATAATAGAGTACTTTAAAAATGAAAGAGATTAAAGAGACTCGTATAGAGCCACACGCTATTGATATTGAGATGGCTGTTCTCGGTTCAATGATGAGTTCACAGCAGGCTCTTTATAAAGGACTTGAAATTTTGACTTCAGAGGTATTCTATCAACCAAATCATAAAATAATATTTGAAGTTATAAAGGATATAGCAGAAGGTGTAGCAGGAATTAAGAGAATACCTGACCTTCTTACTGTTAAAGATGAACTTGAAAGAAGGGGTAAACTTGAAGAGGCAGGTGGGGCAACCTATCTTGCTACACTACTTGAAGAAGTGATAAATCCTGAATATATAGAAGAGCATGCAAAGATAGTAATAGAGAAATTTTTATACAGAAAAACTATAGAGATATGTAATAAGGTTGTAAAGGAGTGTTATGAAGAAAAGAAGGAGGCAGAAGAAATACTTGACGAGGCTGATGCTATGCTTTTTGGTGTAAGAGCCTATAAACTAAAAGGAGGATTTATTCATTTAAAGGACCTTTTAAAACCTTTCTTTGAGAATCTGACACATATAATGGAAGGAAGAGGGGTTGAACTTCCAAGTGGTTTTCATGAACTTGACCTTTTAACAACTGGTTTCCATAAAGGTGATTTTATTGTGATTGCATCAAGACCTGCTATGGGTAAGACAAGTTTTGCTTTAAATATAATGAGAAATTTAACCACTGATTTTGGTAAACCTGTAGGCTTTTTTAGTATTGAAATGCCAAAAGACCAGATTGTTCAGAGAATTTTATGTATGGAAGCAAATATTGAAATGCAAAAGTTAAGAAAAGGAGAGATAACACCTCAGGAATTTTTAAAACTCTCCGAAGCAGCGGAAAGACTTAAATCTGCACCTATTTACATTGATGATACCCCGAAGATTTCTCTTCAGGAATTAAGAGCAAAGACAAGGAGAGCATGTAAAGAATATAATCTTGCTGCTGTTTTTATTGATTTCTTACAAGTTATTGAGGCACCGAGAATGGAGACAAGACAGCAGCAGATTGCTTATATTTCCGCATCGTTAAAATCACTTGCAATGGAACTTAATATCCCTGTTATAGCGCTTGCACAACTTTCAAGAGAGGTTGAAAAAAGAGCAGATAAAAGGCCACAACTTGCAGATTTAAGAGAATCAGGGGCAATAGAGCAGGATGCGGATATGGTGATATTCTTATTTAGAGAAGATTTTTATGAACCTTATACAGGAGAAGAAGGTATTGCAGAGATAATTGTTGGTAAAAACAGGAATGGTCCTGTAGGAACAGTTCGTTTAGGTTTTATAAAGGAATATATGAAATTTGTGAACCTCTCCTCTCTGGAAAGGCAAGATACAGAATTTCTATGAAGATAATTTCTTCCTTACTTTATGAAATAGGTGGATTTGTAAATTCCTTTTTAAAAATGATTTTTTATTTAAAAGAGATTAATAAAATTAAAAAGGAAATAATATTTCAAATATATGAAATAGGTGTAAACTCCTTACCTCTTGTAATATTTATTTCAGCATTTTTAGGTATGGTTGCCTCAGTTCAAACTGCATACCAGATAAGAGATTTTGTTCCATTAATATATCTTGGCGCTGGTGTTGCTAAAGGAGTGATGATTGAACTTGGACCTGTTATAACAGGTCTTGTTGTTACAGGGAGAGTAAGTTCTGGAATTGCAGCAGAAATTGGGACAATGAAAGTAACAGAGCAGATTGACGCACTTGAAGTTATGGGTATATCTCCATACAGGTTTTTATTTCTTCCAAGGGTTATAGCGGGTATGCTCGCATTACCAATGCTTACCATAATCTCTGATATTATTGCTATTTTATCAGGTATGTGGATTTCAAATTTCACAGGCATTGCAAATTATGAAACATTTGCAAGGGGAGCAAAACTTTTCTTTTTACCTAAGGACCTTTTTGGTGGTCTTTTTAAAGCCGGAGTATTTGGTATTATTTTATCATTTTCAGGCTCCTTTTACGGTATTGAGACAAAAGGTGGTGCACAGGGAGTTGGTATATCAGCAACAAAAGCAGTTGTGACATCCTGTCTTTTAATCCTTGTATTTGATTATTTAATCGGTGTTTTGATATACGGATGATAAAGGTAAAGGATCTTCATGTAAGTTTTGAATTTCCAGTTTTAAAAGGTGTGGATATAGATATAGAAGATAATGAATTCCTTGTTATTTTAGGGAAAAGTGGATCAGGTAAAACAGTATTCATAAAAACAGTTGTAGGTCTTATAAAGCCTGATGAAGGAGAAATACATATAGATGATGTGAAAATTACAAATGGGGATAGCAAGGAAATATTAAAGGCAAGAAAAAATATTGGTTTTGTCTTTCAGGGTTCGGCTCTTTTTGACTCATTGAATGTTTTTGAAAATATTGCTTTACCTTTGAGAGAACATTTCCATTTAACAAAAAAGGAAATAGAGATGAAGGTTAAAAAATCTCTTGAACTTGTTGAACTTGAAGGAATTGAAAAACTATATCCTTCGGAACTTTCTGGTGGGATGAAGAAAAGGGTTGCACTTGCAAGGGCGATAGTTTATGAGGCTAAATATATCTTTCTTGATGAACCAACAACAGGACTTGATCCTGAAACATCCCTTAAAATAACAAAACTTTTAAAAGAATTATGGAAGAAAATAAAAGGAACATTTATAGCAGTGACCCATGATTTTGGATTTACAGAGGAGGTGGCAACAAGGATAGCATGGCTTAAGGATGGAAAGTTTGAGTTCATTGGTGATGTGGAAAATTTTAAAAAGATAGATATGAAAGAAGTTCATGCCTATTTTATGAAAACTTTTTAAAAAAGGAGGAAATATGGAAAGGTTTTCTATAACATCCAGAAATGTGGAAATAACAGAGGAGATGAGAGCGTATATTGAAAAAAGGTTAAAAAAAATGGAGAGGTTCAGCGGGAAAATAAATAAAGCAGAAGTAATTGTAGAAGAGCAAAGGGGGAGATATAGGTGCGAATTCCTTGTAGATGTGAACAGGAAATTTTTGAAAGCAAAGAGTATATCAAACGATTTTTTCTATACAATTGATGAATTGAAGGAGAAGATGGAAAGACAATTGAAAAAATATGAAGAAAGACTGAAAAGAAGAAAAAGATGAGAGAATATAAAGTGATAATTCCAGAGTTAAAGATAAAAGAGATTTATGAGGAAAATAAACATAAATGGAAACTTGAAGTTTTATGTTCTTTTGGGTGTGATAAAAAGGTGTCAACCCCAAATTTAAACAGGCCGGGTCTTCTTTTTGCAGGATTTGAAAAGATATTCTTATATGAGAGGATCCAGATCATAGGTGAAACAGAGCATCTTTACCTTTCCTTACTTTCTGAGAAAGAAAGAAAAGAGGCAATTGATAGGTTTGTAAAATACGATTTTCCTGCTGTGTTCATTACAAAAAATTTAAATCCCGATAAGTATCTTATTCAAAGATTGTGTGAGAGGAAAATACCCCTTATAAGAACTCCAATGGATACAACACCTTTTATGAATACTCTTTATTTTTATCTCTCTTTAAAACTTGCACCATATACAGTAATCCATGGAACACTTGTTGATGTTTACGGAGTGGGAATCCTTCTTACAGGAAGGAGTGGAATAGGTAAATCTGAATGTGCGATTGATCTTGTTGCAAGGGGTCATAGGCTTGTTGCAGATGACGGAATAAAGATAATAAAGCATCCTGATGGGTTTTTACTTGGCAGATGTGCTCAGGAGGAAATTTATTTTAATCCCTATGTTGAGATAAGGGGAATTGGAATTGTAGATATTTTATCAATCTATGGAATAAGGGCATTAAGAGAAGCAAAAAGGATTGACCTTCAAATAAAACTTATTGATTGGAGTGAAAATCTTGATTATGAAAGAACGGGTTTGAAAGAAAATATTGAAGAGATAATGGATATTCCACTTCCTTATATTGTTTTACCTCTAAATCCAGGTAAAAATATTGCAGTTTTAGTTGAGATTGTTGCTCTTGATTATTTACTTAAAAAAGAGGGTTATCATTCAGCAAGATCATTATCAGAAATTTTAAAGAAAAAAATAATTGAAAAAAGAAAGGAGATAGATTTCTATAAAGAAATAGAATGAAGAATCTTATTATAATAACAGGAATCTCAGGAGCGGGAAAATCAACTGTTTTAAGATTTTTTGAGGATACAGGTTATTATCCTATAGATAATCTTCCTTGTAATTTAATACCACAGGTTCTGGATACAATTGAAAAGAAAGGAAAAGGGGAAAGAAAGATTGCAATGACAATAGATATAAGGGAAGAGGAGTTCTTTGAATATTTTGAAAAAAGTCTTGAAATTTTAGAAAATAAAAATAAAAAATATACACTTATTTTTTTAGAGGCTAAAAAGGAAATAATAATGAGAAGATATGAAGAGACAAGAAGGGTTCATCCCCTTCAAAGAAGTGGATTACGATTGGATGAAGCACTTGATAGAGAAATAGAGATGCTTAAAAGTATAAAAGAAAAATCACATGTTACAATAGATACTTCTGAGTTAAATATATGGGATTTAAGGAAAAAATTAAAAGAGATATTTGAAGAGAAGATAAAAATGCATATAGAAATTATAACTTTTGGATTTAAATATGGTATACCGAGCCAACTTGACCTTTTATTTGATGTAAGGTTTTTACCAAATCCCCATTATGTAGAAGATCTTAAAAAATTGAACGGGAAAGATGAAAAAGTAAAGGAATTTATAATGAGTAAAAAGGAGAGCATAGAGTTTATAAATAAACTCAAAGAAATGTTTAACTTTCTTTTACCTCTTTATGAAAAAGAAGGAAAGGTTTATCTTCTGGTAGGATTTGGATGCACAGGTGGAACCCATAGGTCAGTTGTAATAGGAGAAGAGATTAAAAATTTCTTTGAAGAAAAAGGATACGGTGTCAGTATAAATCATAGAGATATAAATAGATGATTTTACTCTTTTTAGTTTCTTCAATTTTTTTAAGGGATGATGTTATTTATTTCAAGGAAGGTAAATATGAAAAGATAATTGAAGAATTTGGAAATTCAATCCTCTATTATGATGCCATAATAAAATATGCTGAATTCTTTTTTGAAAACAGGGATTATAAAAGAGCACTTAGGTTTATTGAAAGTTATGAAGATGATTTACCTCCCTATCTTTTTAAAAAGGCTTTAAAATTGAAAAAAGATATATACAAAGAAATTGATTTAAAAAAATATAAAAAAATCTTAAGGAAACTCCTTTTAGATTACCCTTTTCTTTTAAATGAAAAAGAGGTAGATTTAGTAATCAATATGGATTTTTATAAAGGAAAGTATTATTTTTTAAAAAATGAATTTAAAAATTGTATATCTTACTTTGAAAAATCGGACGAAAATTTAAAACATTATTATATCGGTTATTCCTATTTTAAAATAGGAGATTATGAAAAGGCAATTTCAGAATTTGAAAAACTTTCGCCCAGAGAAAGATTCTATTATGAAAAGGCAAAAATATTAAAGGGGCTTTGTTATAAATACCTGGGCAATTTTTCTGAAAGTCTGAACGAATTTTTTAATGTATCCCATGAATATAAAGATTTAAGGGAACTGGCAATGAAAGAGGCAAGAATTTTAATGGTTGAGAACGGGTTTTTGCCCGTTGATTTTGAATCTAAAATTAGCGATGACGAGAAAATTTTGATTGACTACACTATAAATGGTTCCATATCTTTCACTAATTATAAGAATTTAAAAGATGAAAAAAACATATTTTTACTCTATATTCTTGGTAAATTCACAAAAGATAAAACTTTCTTTGAAAAAATATATAAAATAGAGCCGTTAGCACTTTTTAGTATTAAAGAAATGGGTATTTGTTATGAAGAAGATAATTTTGATGAAAAAATATACGATGAAGACCTTTTGATTTTGAGTTATTTAAATCTTGATGAAGCTTTCAGATATTACTTGGAGAAAAAAGAGGACCCCTATATTCTTATAAAAACTTCAGAAAAAATGTTTGAAATGCAGAGGTACTACTATTCACTTCAAACATCAAGAAAGGCATATCGCATATTAAGAGAGCAAAAAAATCTTGTTTTTTTTCCGAAAAAATTTTTGACCTTACTTTTCCCATTGCCATATAAGGAGTTTATTTTTGAAAGGGCAAGAGAGAAAAATATTGACCCCTATCTTATTTATGCAATTATAAGAAGGGAAAGTGAATTTAACGAAAAAGCAATAAGTCCAAAGGGCGCAAGAGGGTTAATGCAGATTTTACCCGAAACCTTTAAAAAAATAGATAGATATAGAGATTTTGATCCCGATTCCCTTTTTAACCCTTACATAAATATTGATGCAGGAATTGAGATATTATCCCCAATTTTAGATTCAATCCCTGAAATTTATCTTGCCATCGCTTCATACAATGCAGGAATTTATAAAGTAAAAGAATGGAAAGAAAAAGGGATAATAAAAGATGAAATACATCTTTTTATTAACTGCCCATTTGAAGAAACAAGAAAATATACATTCAGGGTTTTAAGTGACTATGAAACATATAAAAAAATTTATTTTGAATAAGAAAGATTTAATCATAGACCTCCTGAATAGGAAAATGGGGAGAAGCGAAAAGTTGTGAAGATACAAATAAAAAATTAGAGTTTACATATGATGAGTATTTGGATTATGCTGCATCAATTCGGATTTGCTCACCACATTTACCCTATATGCTTTTAGTAATTATGAATGAACTAACTTTAAGGTGGTGTAAATTATGAGTATATCAAAACAGATACAACATTTGTAAACATCACATATATAACTACACCTCGGGGGTGTAAATAATTTTTGGATATTTGAAAATTCTTCCTTTTTATCTTTAAAATTTAAAATAAAATTATGACAACTGAGACAGTAAATATTTTAGCACTTATTCTTGGGGCAATGAGTCTTTTAATGGCTGCCTTTGCTATATTTGTTCAAACTTAT
The DNA here is from genome assembly GCA_965649125.1 of Caldifarciminota bacterium. Taxonomy (GTDB): domain Bacteria; phylum Hydrothermota; class Hydrothermia; order Hydrothermales; family Hydrothermaceae; genus JBDRZD01. Next base: position 52,361 of record CBFGJO010000004.1, read on the forward strand.
ATTTCAAAGATGACAAATAAACTTATTGAAAAAGAGGATGAAAGGGCAAAAAGGATGATCGAAGAAGGGAATAAAAGGCATGAAGAATTGATGAAGGAAACTCAAAAGATAATTGATGAAGGAAAAAAGGAAACACAAAGGATGATTGAAGAGGGAAATAAAAGGCATGAGGAATTGCTAAAGGAGACACAAAGAATGATTGAAGAAGGAAACAAAAGGCTTGAAGAATTCCTTACAAGAATTCATCAGGATTCAATGGAAACTCAAAAGATAATTGATGAAGGAAATAAGAGGCTTGAAAAAATACTTTTAAAAATAGATGAAAGCACAAAAGGGGTTCTTGCAGAAATACTTAAAAAAGTTTAATTCAAGCATGTTATGTCAAAAATTTTGGATTTTATAAAAGTTTTTCTTTTTATAGGATTTATAATATTTTCATGCAGAAGACCTGATAGGGAAAAGCCATATGTTGATATAATATTTCCACCCGATAGTTATATTTTTTCGCCTGATAGTTTAAGGGTTAAGGTAAAAGCATATGATAATAAAGGAATTGAATTAGTTGAGTTATACCTGGATGACACAATTAAAATAAATACGAAATATAAGCCAGATTCTAACAATGTATATTTCTTTTATATTGATTTTACAAACTCACCTGATTCCTCTTATTATTCCATAAAAGCAAGGGCAGTGGATGAAGCTGGCAATTTCTCTTTTTCAGAAAAAGTAAATGTTTTAATCCTTTATGGTAATCATCCACCTTCTATTCCAGTTTTAATTTTCCCACCAGATAATTATTTATTTAAAGAAAGAATATGCACATTAATTTTTAAATCCTTTGACCCTGAGAATGATTCAATTTTTTATGATATTTATATTTCTCCTGATTCACCTCCTCCTTTGTATATCCATGATTATGTTGACACAATCTTTATTGATACACTTGAATATTCAAAAAAGTATTATTGGAATATAAAAGCGAAAGATAAAAAAGGTGGTGAGAATGAATCAGAGGTAAGAAGATTTAAAACATCTTCAGAAAATAATCCCCCGTATCCTCCTTCAAATCCTACTCCTTTGCCTTTTGATACATTGGTTCTTCTTTTACCCGAGTTTTCATGGACATGTTCCGACCCTGATGGCGATTCCCTTTATTACGATTTTTATCTTGATACAAGTATAAATTTTGAAAATCCGATAATATTTTATCCTGATCTTACAACTCCAAATTTTTCTCCTTCCCACCCGCTTTTTCCCGGTGTTTTATATTATTGGAAGGTAGTGGCAAAGGACAGAAAAGGGGGCGAAAGTTATGCTATATGGAATTTTAAAACAAAAAAATTCCATATCTCAGAGATTTATTCAAATGGTGTATTTTCAAGGGATTTGAAAATAATAGATAATTATCTTTATGAAGTTGGTGGCGAAACTAAATATTTTTCATTAAAAGTTTATGATATTATAAATCCTTTAAACCCTTATCTTTTAAAGGAAATTCCTCTTGATGAGATTCCCTGGAGGATAGAAATTTCGCAGGGATTCTGTTCAATTGTTTCAGGCTCGTACGGTAATAAATTAAAGATATATAAAAGGGTTTTTCCAGATTCTCTATTATTAATTTCCACATTCAATCTAAGAGGATGGATAAGTGAAATTAAGGGTTGGCAAAATTCGCTATTTGTGATTGATGGAAAAGGGATTGTAAGAATAGAACTTTTAGAAAATCCTTATATTTATGATTCAATAAGGACAATTTATCCACCTATTGATTTTGACTTATGTAAAGGTGGTTATCTTTATATATTAACTTCCGGTTCTTTTATTGAAACTTATGATTTTTCTCTTAATTACATAACTTCAAAGAATTTTAATATTTCTAATCCAAAAAATATTTCATTCATTGATTCAGGAATTATAATAACTACATATAATCTAAATCCAGATTCAATTTTCTTAATTTCTCTTTCAAATATGCTTCCTGAAGATATAATATACAGAATAAAAATTTCAGAAGGGGTATACAAATCAGAATATTTTGAGCCTTTTCTTTTCTTTTCCTTAAATTCAGGAATTCAAATGTTTGCATATTTAAAGAAAAAGATTTATATTTCTTCTTACATTTATCCAGTTTCAAATGTTTACGGTATTTTTTCTAAAAATAATTGTATATTCATCTCTTCTTTTTCAAATAAAGGATTCTGTGTTTTAAAATGGATGGAGTAAAGATAGGGATTGATACATCAGGTAAGATAACAAAAATTGGTCATAAAGAAAATAAAAGTTTTTTTGAATTCACTCTTGGTTCTTACCATTCCCATTCAGAATATATAATTTACTTATGGGAAATGATAGAGGAGAGGATAAAAGATAAAAATATTATTTTTGTTGCAATTTCTTCTGGCCCTGGATATTTCACTTCTCTAAGAGCGGGTTTTTCATTTGCAAAGGCTCTCTGGTTTTATAAAAGGGTTCCTTTTGTTGGCGTGAACACCATTGATGCTCTTGCCCATCCATTTTTAGAAGAATATAAAAATCTAATCGTTTTTCTTGAGATAAAAAGTGATAAAGTTTTCTGGAAAAAATTCATTAATGGTAAGGAGGAAGAATTTAGAATGGGGAAAATAGATGATTTATACATTGATGATGAATTTGTATATGTTGGTAAAAGTATAGAGATTGAAAATAAGGTTTCAAAATGTTACCCAATTGATGTTCCTTCAATAAAATCCATAATTGAGATTGGTGAGGACCTTTATAAAAAAGGAGAATTTCTTGATATGGAAAAGGCTGAGCCATTTTATTTTTATTTCCCTCAATATGTCAAATCTTTTGATAAGAAAGGCTAAACTATCTGATATACCTGAAGTTCACAAAATTGAAAAAGAATCTTTTAAAAGACCATGGTCCTTTGCATCATTTTTATTTGAATTAAAAAACCCTTTTTCATTTTTTCATGTTCTTGAAAAGGATAAAAAAGTGATTGGATATTTTATATTATGGGATATGGGAGAAGAATTTCATCTTGCAAATATTGCAATAAGAGAAGAGGAGAGGGGGAAAGGTTATGCAAAACTTTTACTTGAAAAGATTCTGGAATTATCTAAAAGAGAAAATAAAGAAAGGATAAGACTTGAAGTAAGAGTGTCAAATGAAAGGGCTATAAAGATTTATAAAAAATTCGGGTTTAAAATGATGAGGATACTCACTGGTTATTATGGAGATGAAGATGGATATGAATTTGTTTATGAGATAAAAAGTGATTTATAATTAATAAACTTTTTAAAAGGGAGAAAAGATGAAAATATTTGTTGATAGTGCCAATATAGATGAAATTAAGGAACTTGTGAAACTTGGTATAATTGATGGGGCAACAACAAATCCTACCTTACTTTCAAAGGAGATTGAAAGGCAGTGTAAAAATTTAAACACACTCAAAAAAGAAGAAATAATTGAGAAATCAAAAGAGATTTTAAAGGAGATATGCGAACTGGTTAAAGGTCCTGTATCTGCGGAAGTGATCGGAAAAAGGGCAGAGGAGATGGTTAAAGAGGGGAAAGAACTTTCAAGAATTCACGAAAATATTGTGATTAAAATACCTTTTACATCAGAAGGTTTAAAGGCTACAAGGATTTTGAGTTCAGAAGGTATCAAAGTGAATATGACACTTGTTTTTTCTCCTGCCCAGGCAATTCTTGCAGCAAAGGTCAATTCTTTTTATGTCTCACCATTTATAGGAAGGCTTGATGATATTTCCCATTTTGGAATGGATCTTGTAAGGACAATAGTTGAAATTTATGAAAACTATGGGTTTGAAACGCAGGTCCTTGTGGCAAGTTGCAGGCACCCATTACATGTTATAGAATCTGCGCTTGCAGGCGCTCATATAGTGACCGTGCCGCCAGAGATAATAAGGAAACTTTTAACTCATCCTTTAACTAGTATAGGGCTTGAAAGATTTTTATCAGATTGGAAAAAAGTTTTAGGGGAATGAAAAAAATTTATTTTACTTTAATTTTCATCGTTTTTTTTCTCTTTTTCTTTTTTTTATTCAAACCTAAAAATATAAGGGGAAGTTTACCCCAGCCAACTTTAAAAATAGAAGATAAAATTAAAAAAGAAAAAGAGAGCGCTATTATAAATGCAGTAAAAAAGGTTCAGAATGCAGTTGTTTCTATAACATGTATAAAAACTCAATATGTAAGCGAATTTTCTCCTTTTTTTGAAGACCCATTCTTTAAAGAATTTTTTGGTGAACTTTTCCCCCCAAGATATTATGCTCAGAGGGTTGTTTCTCAGGGTTCTGGCTTTATTGTCTCAAAAGAAGGTTATATTTTTACAAATGAACATGTTATAAGAGAAGCAGATACAATAAAAATTACCCTGCCAAATGGAAAAGTTTTTGATGCAAAACTTATTGGCAAAGATTATCTTTTTGATGTTGCCCTTTTAAAAATAGAGGGAGATAATTTCCCTCATGTAGTTTTAGGAGACTCTGATTCCCTTTTAAGAGGGGAATGGGTTCTTGCATTTGGTAATCCTTTTGGATACCTCTGGGAAGATACAGAACCTACGGTTACAGTTGGGATTGTAAGTACCCTTCATAGAAACTTTAAAGGTTCTGAAGAAAGAGAGTATAAAAATTTAATTCAAACGGATGCTGCAATAAATCCAGGAAATTCTGGTGGACCCCTATGCGATGCTCAGGGAAGGGTTATTGGAATGAACACCTTTATAATAACAAAATCTGGTGGGTTTGAAGGTGTCGGCTTTGCAATCCCTATTAACCTTTTGAAAAAGGTTATGCCACATTTAATAAGATATGGAGAGATAAAAAGAGGGGAAATCGGTATAGAAGTTGAGAATATTGGAGAAGAAAATAAAAAGAAATATAATTTAAAAGAAAAAGAGGGGGTTATAGTAGTTTATGTTGATGAAGAAAGTCCTTTTTATGGTGTTTTGAGGGAAGGAAGCATAATTAAAAAGATAAATGGTTATGAAATTAAAAATTTAAGGGATTATGAAATAATAACATATGATTTACTTGAAGGTGAAAAGGTAGAAATTGTTTATAAAATAGATGGAAAAATAGAGGTAGCGGAAAGAAGTTTAAAGGGTAAAGGTGAATTTCTTGATATTGGTATAAGGGTTGCGGATATCAATGAATATTATATCAGAAAATACAATCTATATGTAAAAAGAGGAGCACTCATAGTAAAGATAAAAAGTGGAAGTTTTGCAGAAAATGTTGGACTCAAAGAAGGAGATGTTGTTTTAAATTTAAATGGTAAGGATATCAAAGGTAAAGAGGATTTTGAAAGAGAGATAAAGAAGATAAAAAATTACATAGAAATGGTGATAGTAAGAGGGAAAAACCAGTTTGTGCTGGAATACAGGATAAGATGAAGAGAACATTTTTGATATTTTTCACCTCTATATTTATTTTAAGCCTTATTTTTTCCCTTCTTATATATAAATTCATTATTAAAGAATTGCCACCAATTGAAATGATAGAAGGTTATAAAGTGCCTCTTTCAACACAGATCCTTGATGACAAAGGAGATATAATTTTTGAATACTATTTTGAGAAAAGAAAATATGTAAAATTAAATGATATTTCTCCTTATGTTATAAAAACATTCATAACACTTGAAGATAAAAAATTTTTTAGACATTTCGGGATAGACCCATTAAGGCTTTTAAAGGCAACTTATAATAATCTTATATCAAGAAAATTTGTTGAAGGTGCTTCAACAATAACACAGCAACTGGCAAGAAATATGTTCTTAACAATGGAGAAAACAATAAATAGAAAATTAAAAGAGGCGATTCTCGCTCTGATAATAGAAAGCAAATTTTCAAAAGAGGAAATACTTGAAAAATATCTCAATCAGATTAATTTTGGTAATGGTGTGTATGGGATTGAAACTGCTTCTTTATATTATTTAGGTAAAAATGCAAAAGATTTGACACTTGCAGAGAGCGCATTTTTAGCAGCAATTCCCCGTTCCCCAACATATTATAACCCTTACACAAATTTTGAAAACACTATAAAAAGGCAAAAAAAAATTTTAAATTTACTCTTTAAAAATAAAGTTGTTACAAAAGAAGAATATGAAAAATCATTAAATGAAAAGATTGTTTTAAAACAAAGAGAAAGTTTAAAGAAAAGATTTGCAGCATATTATCTTGAAGAAATAAGAAAGTATATAGAAGGTGCATATGGTGAGGATTTCATTTATAAAGAAGGAATCAAAATATATACATCGTTAAACAGTGGAATTCAAGAAGTTTGTGAAGATGTAGTTGACAGTTTAACGGAGAGTATTGAAAAAAATGTAAGGAGAAAAGGAAAGGATGATACCTTACCTCTTCAAATAGCAATCGTTGCAATAGAAAATAAAACAGGAGAGATTAAGGCAGTTATAGGGGGTAGAAATTTTTTTAAGAGCCAGTTTAATAGAGCATTTCAGGCAAAAAGGCATGTGGGTTCTGCTTTTAAACCTTTTTATTATCTTGCTGCAATTGAAAGTGGATATTTACCAACTGATTATTTGTATGACCTGCCGGTCACTATTGAAGATGATGGTTCTGGTAAGCCATGGTATCCTGAAAATTTTGATGGAAAATTTATGGGGAAAGTTACTTTAAGACAGGCACTCGCTCATTCAAGAAATCTTGCTTCTGTAAGGCTTCTTCAAGAAATAGGCACCTCTACCGCCATAGAATATGCGAGAAAACTTGGTGTTGAATCTTACATCCCTAATGTTTTATCAATCTCTTTAGGAGCCGTTGGATGCACTCCTTTGGAAATCACACATGCTTATTCAACAATTGCAAACTATGGCAAAAAGATGAATTTAATCATGATTAAAAAAATAGAAGATGCTTATGGTAATGTTATTTTTGAAAAAAAACCATATGGAAAGCAGGTTGTTGATTCTCAAAGTGTTTATATTTTAATCCACATGATGAAATCTGTTATGAATAATGGAACAGGGGTTGAAGCAAGAACAAAATATGGATTCTATCTTCCCTGTGCAGGAAAAACAGGGACAACCGATAATTTTACCGATGCATGGTTTATAGGGTTTACCCCTGAAATAACAATCGGTGTATGGGTTGGTTTTGATTCATTAAGAACAATCGCGCATAATGCCTCAGGAGCCCTCTTTGCGCTCCCTTTTTGGTCAAATATAATGAAGAAACTTCCTTTAAAAGGGAAAGATTTTAAAATTCCATCTGGTATTGTAGTTGATACAATATGCGTTGAATCCAATCTTAAAAGAACCCCTTATTGTCCAAAAGTAAGAGAGGAAGTTTTTATAAAAGGGAATGAGCCAAACACTTTCTGCAATATTCATACAGAAAAGAAAAGTGAAAGTATAAGGAAAAGAATTGAGTTTTAATGCAAATTTTATTTACCTTTCTAAAAAGTTTATTTTTAATATTTACTTTAATTTTTGTTATTTTTATTATTTTTTATTTAGAAAAAAAATTTTTCAGATGGTTTGGTAAAGAAAAATATTCAGTAAAAGAAGAGTTTGAAATTCTTCAAGTTATTGCAAATTTTTTTAAACTTTTATTTAAAGAGGAAATTTTTCCTGAAAAAAGAGATAAATTTCTTTATCTTTTTACACCCTTAGTAAGTATTATATTTTCTTTTTTACCTTTTGCATTGATCCCCATAGGTAAAAAACCATTAATTCAAGATATGAATATCTCTTTACTCTTTGTCCTTTCAATTTTATATTTAAGTATTTATGGAGTGGTTTTTGCTGGAATTTCATCAGGAAGTAAATATGCGCTTTTAGGCTCTTTAAGAGCATCACTTAATTTTTTAACCCTTCAAATTCCCTTAATGTTTTCAATAATCGCAATTATTATCCAGGCAGAGAGTTTTTCACTCAGGGAGATAGTGGAAAAACAAAAGATACCTTATATTTTTCCACAAGTTTTAGGTTTTTTAGTATTTTTCATTTCCTCGCTTGCTTATTTAAAAAAATCACCTTTTGATTTTTTATCAGCAGAATCAGAAATTGCAGGTGGGTATAAAGTGGAATATTCAGGAACAAAATATGTTCTTTTCCTTTTAAGTGAATATGCAGAGATTCTATTTTTCTCATCTTTGATTACAATTCTTTATCTTGGGAAAAACAACTTTTTTCTCTTTTTATTAAAAACCTTTATAATTATTTTTCTTTTCTTCTGGGTCAGGGTATCACTTCCAAGAATCCAGTTTGAAAATTTTTTAAAATTTGCGGAAAAATACTTGATTTTGTTATCTTTTTTAAACTTAATAATAGTTTCAATATTCAAAGTGATAAAATGATCGGCCCGATTTTTTTAATGCAACCCATCCCTTATCTCGGAGAAAAAATCGATGAGAACTGGGTCGCTGAACCAAAAATAGATGGATGGAGGATGGAAATAATAAGACATGAAAATGGTAAAGTAGAATTCTGGGGGAGAAGACTTGAAAAAAATCCTAACTGGACACATAAATTGACAAAGTTTGTTCTTTTAGTTCAAAAATTTTTACCACCTTCTTCAATTCTTGATTCTGAAATAACCGATGAAAGAGGAAGAAGATACATCCCGAGCATATTCACAAATAAAAAGGATTCAAAACCAAAAATTTATGTTTTTGATGTAATATTTCTTGAAGGAAAAGAGATATATAAATTGCCTTTTAAAGAAAGAAGAAAAATCCTTGAAAAAATAAATTTTATACCTCCTTTTTTTATCATAGAACAATTTGAAATAAAAGATAATCTTGAAGAATTACTTAAAAAAGCAAAAGAAAATAACTGGGAAGGAATAATTTTAAAACATAAAGATTCAATGTATGAAATAGGAAAAGGTGCACCAAAGATAGCAGAATTCTGGAAAAAGATAAAATGAAAGAAAAAATACTTGAAATAATAAATAAAGAAATTATTGATGAAAAAGAGTTTAATGAATTTGCTCTGGAGGTCTTTGAATATGAATATACTAAAAATAAATTTTATAAAATTTTTTGTGATAAGAAAGGCAAAAAACCAAAAAATGTTAAAAATTTTTATGAAATTCCACCATGCCCCCAGAGGGCATTTAAATATTATCCCCTTTATACAGAAAATATAAAACCAAAATATATAT
>CBFGJO010000005.1:0-53892 GCA_965649125.1 Caldifarciminota bacterium
CACAACAGATTGATTCTACTATGGGCGGTGAGAGAATAGCAGTTTCTTCTCCTTATTTACATATAACTGCTATTGGTAAATTACAAACTTATTATGAAATTTTTTATTTCCGTTCACCTGATAAAGGGAATACCTGGGAAGGCCCATTTGTTATCTCCCCTCCTTATAACCGCGATTCTCAGATTTCTACAATGAGTGTTTCTGGTTCTTCTGTTTATATTGCCTGGGATGACTGGGCAAGTTTTTTAACAGACTATATTTTTGAAAGGCATTCCCATGACAATGGAAATACTTTTTCTGTTTATCAAAATCTTGTCCCTCTGGGTACAGCATACCGTAGCGAAATCTATACAAATGGTAATTTTGTTATCCTTATTTGGAGGGATAATAGAATACATGGAGACCTTCATTTTAACCTTTTCTGGAGGATGAGTGTTGATGGAGGTAAGACCTGGACAGAAGAAAGAATTTTAAGTGATACAGCAGCAGTTGTTTCGCAGTTTTGTATTACAGGCTGGGGAAATGATGTATATGTTTTCTGGAGTGATGATAGGAATAATGACCTGGCATTGTATTTTAAAAAGGGGAAATATGTTGGTGTTGAGGAAATGAAAGATTTTGATAAAAATAAAGGAATAAAGATAATGAGTCCAAATATTTTAATTTTACCTCAAAAAATTGAATTCTTTGTAAAAGAAGGAGAAAAATATTCTTTAACCCTATCTGATTTACAGGGACGAAAAATATTAAATATAAAAGAAGGGGAAGGGAAAGGTAAAGACGAGATAATTTTAAAAAATATAAATCCAGGTAGTTATTTTTTAATTTTGGAGACAAAAAACAAAAACTTAAAGAAAAAAGTTTTAATTTTAAAAGGAGGTTAAAGCAATGAAAAAAGTGTTGTATATTGTAATAAGTGTGGTATATGTTTATGCACAGACATGGAATGTAATGAACAAGATGTCTGATGCAAGAGCGGATGATATTGCAATTGGTTATAAGTATGAAGGGGGTGAGCAATTCCAGTATATCTATTCAGCAGATGTTGGATCATGGCCTTATTTAAGTATAAATGAAGGGGTATGGGATTCTTTGATAGGGCAACTTTCACATGAAGATTCTAGACAACCAATGGCCATAATTACAGACTCCGCTGCACCAGCTCATGTTTACATTGCCCGTAAAGGTTTTGGAGTCTATTATAGTGACTTCTACGGGAAAAATTGGAAGCGCAGATGGGATCCTTCACAAAATCCTGGTGTTTGGAAACTTGCAATGGTTCTAGGAAATCCAGCATATGTTTATGCAGGATGTACATATTCCCCAACTCATCCACATACTCTTTATTATACAACTGATTTTGGTATGACCTGGCATCCAGTTGTAGGAGTACCCAATGAATCGGTTTATGGTATTTCTATTTTCAATGAAAATATAATTTATGTTATTATTGGGAATAACCTTTACAAATATAATGGCATAAACTGGGAGAATATTTTTACAGGATGTGAGTTGGGAAAAGTAAAAGTTGACCCGCATAATTCTCAGAGGGTATTTGTGTCTATGCCAACTATTTTATGGAGAAGTCTTGATGGTGGACAGAGTTGGGAGCCTGTATTTTACTCTTATCCTTATTATATTTCAACTATAGAGATTGGGCGAACTGGATGGGTTTATGTAGGTGTTTGTAATAAAGGAATCTTCAGGAGTCAGGATGGAAGTTCTAATTCCTTTGAGGATATCACAAAGAATATACATGACAGAAGTATTTTAACTATAAAAGTTGACCCGTTAAATTCTGATAAAATTTATGTAGGAACAGTTTTTAATGTTTACAAATCAGCCTGTGGAACAAAGCCAAAAGAAGTGGTTATCTGGGAGGAATTTAATGAAGGGATGAGAAAAACTTATCCTGAACATTTTTCCACATCTTTACCTGAAGCCATCTATGCATCCGCAAAAGGAGGAATTTATGTAACCACGGATATGGGAGAAACATGGAAAGTTGCGGGAGGATGGAGTTTCTTTGTAGACGGGCATTATATTGAGCAGGAAATTGATGATATTATAGTTGACCCATTTAACTTTGAAAAGGTATATGTTACACATACTATTCCGTGGATGGTATCACAGATTTCAAGAACGACAAATGGCGGACTAACGTGGGAAGAAGGAGTTTGGTTTGATCCTCCCTCTATAGTAGCAAATTTTGCTATTTATTTTCAAAACCCACTTAATATTTTTCTCACTCGCGGGAATCCACCTCACTTATTGAAATCTACTGATGGAGGAAATTATTGGAATGAGATTAATATTGAGGACTCATTGGGAGGACTTGTAAATCCAATCTCTATTGCGTTAGACCCCCAAGATTCACAAACTATTTATATAGGTTGTGATTGGCAAGCTCCTAACGCAATCCATGGAGTGATAAAATCAACTAATGGAGGATATAATTGGTCTCAGACAGGTTTGCAGGACAGAACCGTTTATTCTCTTGATATAAACCAAAGAAATCCAAATATTTTATATGCAGGAACAGATAACCAGATATGGAGGACAAAGGATGGTGGCAATACATGGGAATATATTCCTGTTATTCCTTTTCCACCACCTTCACCTTCTTATCCACCAAAAGTTCATGCTTTAAAATTAGACCCTGAAGAGCCTTCAATTATATATACAGATCTTTCAGTTCATCCTTATCAAAGGAGTGATTTTTATATTTCGCCTGATGCAGGAAGATCATGGAAGATTTATTCAGAGGGTCTTCCTGATACTCTTATAAGAGATATTCAAATAGATAATGATTTCCCTGATAGCATATTTCTATTAACAGAAAATAAAGGGCTTTACTGGACAAAGACAACCTGGGAAAAGGACCAGTTAACAACTTCTTCTCCTTTTGCAACTGCCTATAATAATGGAAGAAAGATTGCTTATTCAGTTCCTGAAAATACTATATGGGCGGTTTATAAATCAGGTGATGGGGATTATAGTGATAATGGTGGAATATTTATAACTTCTTCAAATGATGGTGATACATGGACACCAAAGCTTGAATTAGCAGGAGGCTATGGACCAGTTATTGATATAAACCCTGATGGAGACCCTTATGTTATTTTCAGTAAAAAGAATGAGTTTGGTAATAACGGGCTTTATGGGATTGGAAGAATTTTACCAAATAATACCTGGCCTTCTGAGCCTATCGTTATTATTCCACCAGGCGATTATAATCCAGTCATTCATTATTCTTCTTTTAAAATAAGAGATGACGGGATGGGCTTTTTTTCAGTGATAACTTGTTTCCACAGGGAATTAATAGTTGGATATTTTAACACAACTATTTTAAATCCAGAAATTCATTTTTTACCTTCACCTTATTGGGGCTGTGATTTATGGTGGCAGTCACTCACACTTTTAGGTGATGGAAGACCAGCAGTTGCGTATTTCCTCTTTAATACCCCTAGGCCAATAATTTTCCAATACTTTAAAGATAATGAATGGTCAAAAAAAGAAATAGTTATTTCAGGTCTTTCTGAAGTTCCTCACCATTTTCTTGATTTAACACCTGAGGGAAACCCATGTGTTGTATGGGAATCAGATGGTAAAATATATTTCCGTGAAAGGAAATTTTTGATTCATCATAATGGTGAGATTTTATGGGGAGGACCTATAATAAAGTTAAGTGATGATGATAAAGTTGCAGCTCATCCGCAGATCGCAAGGTATGGTTCACTCCTTTTGGTTTTATGGGAGCAAAAAACTATAGATGGTAGATATGAGATTGCTTACAGGGTTTATACACCTTTAGGTGGTTGGGAACCTGTTGAAATAATAGATTCAGGAAATGAAATTAGTGGTTTTCCAAATGCTGTAATAAGAAGGGGAGTATCAGGAGAAGAGATTTATTTTTTATTTACAAAGGAAGTAATACCAGTTTATGAGTGCAAATTCAGAAAAAGAATTTATATACCTCATACCTTTTATCTAAATTTCTCTTTTCTTTCACCTTCAATAAATGAGGAAACACCGATAAGTAAAGAGATACCAATTGAATGGGTAATTTGTGGATATGATATCTTTAAGGTAAATCTTTATCTTTCGGAGGATGGTGGCCAAACTTTTAATTTTGTTTTTCAAAATATTTCACCAGGAGAAAAAATATGGGATATACCAGAAGTTTATAAAGGTAAATACAAATTTTTAAATGTTGATTATCCAACAAAGAAACTTGCATATAAGATAGAGGTTTTTGATTCTCTTGGGAATAAGATAGACACTGTTATTCCTTTCTCAGCAATGCCATATTCTTCTCTAATGAACATAACGGAAGGGAATAATCAAAAAAAGATCGCCTCTGACCTGGAAGGGAATATTTATGTAATTTATACAAGTTCTTTAATTGATTCTTCCATGTACGATACTTCAGGTTCTCTTCGTTTCGGAAAAGAGGTAAGGTCAAAGGTTTATTATATAAAAACAAAGGATGGTGAAAAATTTTCTTCTCCTCAATTCTTAGGTTATGGGATTGAGCCTTCGATGGATATTTATAATTCCCCTTATTTTGTCTTCTTATCAGAAGACAGGGATACAATTTATCTTTTTAAAAATGATGAAAAAACCGTGTTTTCAGTTTCGGAGACAGATTTTAGTTTTTATTCACCATCAATTAAAATAGATAATTCTGGTATCCATCTTGCAGTTGAAAAAATGAGTGATTTCCCTTTAAATGATAGCACAAAGGTGGAAGTTATTTACTTTTATACACCTTCTTTTGGTGAAGAACCTTTTTATGAAACAATTGATGAATGGAATGAGAAATTTATAAAAAAGCCAGGTGTCCCGGTTGAAACAACAGTTGTTGAAACATTAAAAGTTGAGCCTTTAATAGTTGATACACAAAAAGTATTTAAAGTATCCCAATCCGGTTCTCCTTCAATTTCAGTGGATTATAAAGGGAATGTTCATATTGTTTATGAGAAGAAAGGTGAAATTTTTTATGCTTTAAAAGATTCAATATGGAATAAGCAAAGGATTTCACATCAAGGTGTTTATGCATGGCATCCATCTATTGATATTTACGGAATAAATGTTGGAATTACATGGTCAGAAAAAGATACATTGAAAGGTGGATGGACAGTTTACAGGAAATACGGGGTTAATATGGAGTTTTTAAAAGAGGATACTTTAGCAGATTATGCAAATGGAACTTCCTATATAAGGAAGAATGCAGGAGTTGTATGGGATAAGGATAAAGAAATTGTTTATAGAAGATACAATCCTTTAATAGATGATTTTGAGAGTGAGAAGATTATTTTCTTTTCTCTCGGATTTGCAAAATATCCTCAGTTTGAAACTTACTGGAATGAATATAATAGTTATGACTATTTTATATGGACAGACCCTGAAATAGTTGTAACCCCGGTCATACCTGAGACAGTAGTTGCTATTCCTGTAATAATAAAACCTGTTATAAGCCCTTATTTCTTTTTAGATTTTAAAGCAATTCCAAGGGATCTTAAGATGATTCCACCTTATATAAATATTTCTCTCGGAAAGGAAACCCCTTCGGATTTCACACTTCACAGGGATGGTTATAGAGAATATCTTTCAGGAATTTCTGTTGATTATGCAAATCAGCAATTACTTTACAAATTTCCGAAGATATTTTCAGAAAAGTTGAGATTTTTATTTGAGATTTATTATGAAGATATACAGGATTCAACTCGCAAGGTAAACATAAAGATAACAGGGGACGGGATAGCACCACCTGTGTCTGAGGATGTAGTTTATGAAAGTGGTGAAACTAAAAATGTCTTTCTTTCAGCAAATGCAAATACAACTGAAGGGATAATCATGGTGCATTTAAATAAAAAGGAAGGGGAAGAAGTGACATTAAAAAGGATTTCCATTGCAAGTTTAAAGGATATGAGTGCAGGCGGAGGCATAATGGGACTAAAAAATAAAAGTTTAAAAGGAGGTGTTTATTTTGTCATATTGAGAATTGAAAACAATTTAAATGTCAAAAAATTTATATTTATGAAATAATTTCATTTTGTTGAAAAATAGAGTTGTATTGCTTATAATAACTTTATAAAAAATTGTATGAATTACAATTCAAGAATGTGTAAATTTTTTATTGTTTTATTCTTTCTTTCAAATGGATGTATCCATTCATGGAAAGAAAAGGTTTATAAAAAAGATAGGGAATTTATAATAAAAGGGGTATATCCATTTCAAACATACAGTTTAATGGAGGATGAATATAAAAATATAGTTTCTTCTTTAAGGAAAGATATAGAAAAAAATATTGGTCTTCTTGATAGTATATGCAAAATATATTTTGAAACATATCATCCCCCCTTTAAATATCACATTTCTATGATTGACAGAGAAAGAAATAATTTGATAATAAAATATTTCTCAAGGTTTTTAAAACATAAAATTTATGCAGGAATCTCAATTCAGTTTGTTTATAGTATAAAAGATAAAAAATTTGAAAAGATTTATGTTGACCTGATCCCGCTTGAATAGGAATAGAAGTTTAGATTATAAGAATTCCTTTTTAATATTTTTTGGAGTTGTTTTTTTAAGAAATTTTTTGGAGAGTATTTTAGAAATTTCAAAGGAAATAGGTTTTGATTCAAATCCTTTCTTTTCAATGGAGATAAACTTTTCCCATTTCTTTATATATTACCTGTTTCTGTTTAGTGGAATTTTAATAATCTTTTCAATCTTTTTAAATGAAAAGCCAAAAGAAAATCTATTTTATATTACTACTGGTTCATTCCTAATAGTATTTGTTCCAATAATAGATTTTTTGATTTCAAAAGGTAAAGGATACAGATTAAGTTATATATTTGAAAAGCCATATTTAAATTTTATCACGGGATTTAACCCCTTTAAAATTTCACCAAATATATCCCCAGGACAGAAAATCGTTTTTCTTTTAGGTGCATTTTCCGGAAGTTTTATAATATTTTATAAAAATAAAAATATTTTTAAATTTTTTTTATTTCCCTTCATTTTATATTTATGGATCTTTTTTACAGGTATTTTACCCCTTTTAATTTCCTCTATTTTAAAATCTTCTTTTAATGAATTGTTTACAAAAGGTGGGCTCCTTATAACTCAGACCCAGAAATTTTCCATTTTATTCTTTATTTTTTTACAAATCAATATTTTTATCCTGTACATTTCTGAAAATGATGATTTAAAATTTTTTAAAGATTATGAGTTTTTAAGAGATTTAATAATTTCTTTTGTTTTTCTTATTGCAGGCATTTTGATTTTTAAAAATGTTTTCTCCGAAGTGAATTTTAAAATTTTTACAAACAAATTTGACCCTTTTATTTTTCTTGGTTTTTTTCTTTTATCAACCTATTTTTCAATTTCAAGGAGATTGGTTTTTGAAGAAAATAAAAATATTTTAATATTCTCAATTTTACTTCTCTGTTTTTCACTTTCTTTTGAATACACTCTATTTTATCTAACTTTTCTTTCCCTTTTACTCATTTACATCTCAAAATTCCTGAACTTCAAAATTTATCTTTTTATAATTCCCTACTTATTCTTGTTTTCCTCATCTTCAATTATAGCAGGAACAAAATCCTTTTTATTATTTAATCCAAAATTTTATTTCTTCATTTTTTTATTCATGCTCTTCCTTTTTTTTCTTGATACAGAGAGTAAAATATCATGGCTTTTTTTTAATACAACATTTTATCTTTTACCCTTTTTATTTTATTTCAAATTTTATCTTTTTATACTTTCTCTAATTTTTCTATTAATTTCTTTTATTCTTTTCAAATTTTTCCAGGGGTTTAAAAATTTTCCTTCCCTCTTTTACCTCTTTACAGTTTTTCTAATATTAGAGGATGCAATGAGTAAAGAAAAAGAAATAAAAGATTTTTCTCTTTCAAACTTTTATTTTAAAAGGGATGAGTATAAGGAGAGTTTAAAATATTTTCCAGAAAAAGAAGATTTTTATCCTTTAAAGGGGATCGCTTATTTTAAAATTTCTAAATACGACTCGGCAATTTATTATTTTGAAAATTATCCAGAGGAAAAATATAACCCTCAAATTTATTCCTTTTATATTCTTTCCCTTCTTGAAAAAGGTGATATTCTTTCTGCTTACAAATTAAATGAAAAGGCAATTAAAAGATTTGGACCAAGGAAAGATTTTATAATTGAAAGGGGAATAATTTTAAAATCGTTCTTTAACGATTGAAAAAATATGTAGAGTTCCTTTAAAATATTTTTATGTTAAAGACATTTTTATTTATATTTTCTTTTTTGCCAAAGGGGCTTCCTCATCCTGATTCTTTTGATTTTGCAATTGCAATATCGGTTCAGGTAAATATGGAATTTCATCCATGCAAATGTGGGAACCCACCATTTAGAGGAGGGGATATTGCAAGGCGTGCTTCCTGTATTAAAGAACTTAAGAAAAAGTATAAGGATAAGATTTTATATTTTGATGCAGGAAATTTTGTAAGGATCACCCCTTATGAACCCTATGCTCCCCTTATTTTTTCAAAAATAGCAAAAGAGTTAAAACTTGATGCTATTGGAGTTGGGTATTATGAATATTTTGGTGGAAAAACCTATCTTGAAAAGTTTAAGGATAAGTTTCCCTTTGCCACTTTAATTCCCGAACTTAATTTTATTCCAGGGGAAAGGGTTTTTAAAGTTAAGGATTTTGAAATAATTTTTACTTCTTACTCACCTTTATCAAGCGAAAAAGAAAGTGAACCTGTTGATGAATATTTTAAAAATGCAAAAGAGGATAAAACCTTTTATGTTTTTGCTTCAACAAATATGACCCCTGAATCATTTAAAATTCTTTCAGAAAATCTTCTGTTTATTTATGGTTCCCATTATAAATTTGAGAATGTTATTGATACATTGAACTATAAATTTATTTACATAACTTGTGCAAGGTATGGGCTTTTCTTCCCAATTTTATTCTTTAAATATAAAGATGGTAAATTTAAAATAAAATATTTTGTTGAGATTCCAATGGATTCCTATATTCCATCTGATAAAAATATAGATAAATTAGAAAAAGAATTTATATCTGAAAGGGAGAAATATCATAAAAAAAGGGAAGAAGAGATTCGTAAAAGACAGAGGTGAAATAATTAAGTTTCTATTTTTAATATTTTAATTTTTGTTGCTTTCTGTCGATGTCCTTTTTTCCTTCTATAATTTTTCTTTGGTTTGTATTTAAAAACTATTATCTTTGGCAATTTTATATGTTCAACTATTTCTGCGTAAGCCTTTGCCCCTTCTATATATGGAGTTCCTATTTTTATCTCTCCATCTTTTTTTATCATAAGCACTTTATCAATCTCAATCTTTTTGCCAATCTCACCTTTTATAAGTGGAACTATTAAATTTTCATTTTCTTTTATATAAAATTGTGTCCCCTTGTATTCAACAAGTGCCCATATCATTTTTCCTCCCCTGAAGGAAATTCAAAGGGGGTTTCTTCTTTTTCTCCCTTTAATGGCTTTAGTTTCAAAATCTCTTCAATCTTTGATTCAATTATTGGTTTTTTGACCATCATTTTTCTTGGAGAAATTATTGCTGATAAAAGTGCAGTTAGCATAAAAATCAAGGTAAGTGCCCATGTTAGTTTTTGAAAAAATGTCGGAGCACCTCTTACACCAAGAATATCCTCTGCAGCAGAGCCTCCAAAAACTGATGCAAGTCCTGCCCCTTTGCTTTGCTGAACAAGAACAACCATAATAAGGAGTATTGCACAAAAAATATGAATAACTAAAAGCAAAGCTTTTATCATTTTAAACTCCTTATTGAGTTTTTAATTATACTTAAAAATGATTCTTTTTTCAATGAGGCACCACCAATAAGACCGCCATCAATTTCAGGATGTTTTATAAGTTCTTCAATATTTTCAGGTTTTATACTACCTCCATAAAGAATTATTGTTTTTTCCGCTTTATCTTCACCAAAAATTTCTTTTATCTTTTCTCTTATAAATCCATGCATTTTGCCTGCAATTTCAGGGGTTGCAGTTTTACCTGTTCCGATAGCCCATACAGGTTCATAGGCAATCACAAATTCATCTTTTTCATTCACAGATTTTAATCCCAAAACAAGTTGGTTTTCAACAATTTCTTTTTCAATACCCTTTTCCCTTTCTTCAAGTTTTTCACCAACACATAGAATTGGTATCATTCCCTCATCTATTACTGCTTTAACCTTTCTTGCTATCATTTCGTCATCCTCTTTTCCTACTTCTCTTCTTTCTGAGTGTCCCACAATAACATATTTAACACCGATCTCTTTTAGCATTGAAGGAGAAATTTCACCTGTAAATGCTCCTTCTTTTTCATAAAAAACATTTTGAGCACCAAGAGATATTTTTGAATCTTTTAAGAGGTTTGCAGCAATATAAAGTGAGGTAAAAGGGGGGCAAACTGCTATATCCAGTTTTTCAAAAACCTCTTCCTCTATTTCTTTCTTTAATTCTTCTATAAAAATTTCTGTTTCTTTAATCCCTTTATACATTTTCCAGTTACCTGCTAAAAGCACCTTTTTCATTTAAAATCTCCTTTAAAGGTTTAAAGCTTTTTCTATGGATTTTTGAAATGCCAAAAATTTTTATCTTTTCAATATGTTCCTTTGTTGGATATCCTTTATGTATTTCAAATCCGTACTCTGGATAAATTTTTGCATATCTTTCCATTATTTTATCCCTTTTAACCTTTGCGAGGATTCCAGCAAGGGAAACACAATCTATTTTTGAATCTGCTTTTATAATTCCTTTCTGTGGATAGGGTAAATTTGGGATTTCAAACCCGTCAACAATCACAAAATCAAAAGGTAGGTTGAGTTTCTTTAAGGCAATCTTCATTGCAAGAAAACCTGCATTCCTTATATTTATCTTATCAATTTTATAAGGACTTACAATTCCAAAGGCAAATTTTATCTCTTTAATTTTCCTAACTTTATTATATATTCTTTCTCTTAGACAAGGTGTAAGGATTTTTGAATCAGCAAGCCCTCTTAATTTGATATTTTCAGGAATATAAGAGGCACAGGCAACAATAGGTCCTGCTATACATCCCCTTCCTGCTTCATCAACACCTACAGGAAATTTACACGATATCCCAAAATATCTTTCAATAAAATCCTTTGCTTTATACAATTTAATCCCTTTTTTCCTTTATTTTTGCCTTCTTACCCATTTTTTCTCTTAAATAATAAAGTTTTGCCCTTCTTACCTTACCTTTTCTTTTTACTTCTATTTTTTCAATTAAAGGTGAATGGAGCGGAAAAGTTTTTTCAATTCCTACTCCCTGTGTTACTTTTCTTAAAGTGAATGTTTCTCGCAACCCGCTTCCTCTTCTTCTGATTACGATTCCCTCAAATGGTTGAACCCTTATCTTTTCAACAAGTTTTTTTGTTTTTTTATCCTCTGCAAGTTCTTTAATTCTCATGTAAACTCTTAATAAATCTCCAGGACCGAACTCTGGTAATTCTTTTTTTAAATATTCCTTTTCAATTTCAACTATTTTTGGATGAGACATTTTTTACCTCCTTTTTTATTTCTTCAAGTATTTTCATTTCTTCCTCATTTAAATTTTTTAAGAGGTCAGGTCT
Organism: Caldifarciminota bacterium; assembly: GCA_965649125.1. Classification (GTDB taxonomy): domain Bacteria; phylum Hydrothermota; class Hydrothermia; order Hydrothermales; family Hydrothermaceae; genus JBDRZD01. The sequence goes on from CBFGJO010000005.1 coordinate 11,638, forward strand.
TATTAAAAATGTCTTTTTGATAGCCTCTCTTTTTCTAAACCTTTCTATTTCCTTATGATTTCCCGAAATAAGAATCTCCGGAACTTTATAACCTTCAAATTCTCTTGGCCTTGTATAAACAGGGTATCCAAGAATTCCCCAGAAAAATGAATCCCCTTCAAGGGAATCAGCACTTGAAAGGGCATTTGGCATAAGCCTTGAAATTGCATCAACAAAAACAAAACAGGCAGGCTCACCACCTGATAAAACATAATCACCTATTGAAACTTCCATATCAATATAATTTTTAAATCTCTCATCAACTCCTTTATATCTTCCACAAAAAAGTATTAAATGTTCTTTTTTGGAAAGCTCATTTATAATTTTCTGTGTTAGCAGGATTCCTGATGCCTCAAAAAGCAATGAAACACTTTTTTCTTCTTTCAGTTTCCTTAATGCTCTTACAAGTGGTTCTATTTTTAAAACCATTCCACTTCCACCACCATACTGATAATCATCCACTTCTTTTGGGGAATCTGCAAAATCTCTTAAATTGTAAATATTTATTTCTAAACTTTTATTTTCAATACATTTTTTAACAGGACCAAAAGAAAAGGCTTTCTCAAAAAATTCAGGAAAAAGAGTAACAATATCTATTCTCATAAACCCTCGGGTAATTTTGCAACTATTTTTTCATTTCTTAAATCAATTTCTTTAATATACTCTTTAACACCTGGTAAAAAAATTTCTTTACCATTTTTAGTATTTACTAAAAAATAGTCATAGTTTTTTCCCTTTAAAACTCTTTCTAAAACACCTATCTCTTTTCCTTTTTCATCAAATACAGGAAGCCCTTCAAGATCAAATATATAATACCCTTTGTCTTCGGGTTCTATTAGTTTCTCCCTTTCAACGAATAAATAATACCCCTGGATTGCTCTGGCTTTTTCTATACTCTCTATCCCTTTAAATTTAAAGATGAAGCGACGCCCACCCATTTTTACATTTTCAACATAAAGTTTCCTCTTTTCACCTTTATAGTGAATGTAAAAATATTTGTACCTTTTTAAGGTTTCAAAATAAGGAGTTTCTGGAATTACAACTACTTCACCCTTTTTCCCGAAAGGTTTTAAGATTCTTGCTAAACAAACAAGCCCTTTATATCTCACTCTAATATTTCGAGCATAGCCCTTTTACCTTTTCTGGAAGCTGCTGCTGAAAGTATTGTCCTGAGAGCTTTTGCTGTTTTACCTTCTTTCCCTATAACCTTTCCAAGATCAGAAGAGGCAACCCTTAGTTCATATACGATAACTCTTTCCCCTGGTATTTCCTTTACAGATACATGTTCAGGACTATCCACTATATGTTTTACAACAAATTCAAGCAGTTCTTTCATTTCTACTTACCTCCCTTTTCATTTTTAGTTTGGGTAAGCGTCGCTTCGTTTAATTTTTTGTAAAGTTTAAAAAGTGTTTTTACTCGCTCCGTGGGCTTAGCCCCTTTTTTTATCCATTCTTCATACTTTTCTAAATCTAATTTAAATCCTTCTTTTTTTAAAGGGTCGTAAAAACCAATTATATCACAAACTTTTCCATCTCTTTTTCTTTTTGAATCAGTTATTACAATTCGATAAGAAGGCCTTTTATTTTTTCCTATCTTAAAAAGTCTTATCTTTACCATATTTTATTAAAAATTTAAAATAAGTTTTTAATTATAAAGGAAAAAGAATTTATTTGCAACTTTTTGACTTAAAACTTAAAAGGATATTATAATAATATTTCTAAAATGAAAAAGATACTTAAAAATTTAAGCGGGGTAAAAGGAAAAATAATTTTAACTATTTTTCTCTTTTGTATATTTATTATAGGAATTTATTCTTATTTCTATGTAAAAAACACAAATAACTTGATAAGAGAAAATGAAAGAAGAATTGCAGAAATTGCTAAAAATACCCTTTCAAAGGAAGCAGAGATATTTATTTTTACAGGAGATACTACATTTATATCACCTATAATAAAAAATCTTTTGAAAGACCCTTTAATACTCTCTATTAAAATTGTAGATTCTTTAAATAGAGAAATTTTGAAATCTTCTAAACCAGATTTTGATGAAAGAAGAAGCACGCATTTTTCCTACCCTATTTCTACTTTAAGGGAGGAAAAAGAGGTTTTTATTGGTAAATTAAATCTTTATATAAGTAAGGCGCCCTTAATAGAAAATCAAAATAAAACATTTTTTTTATCTTTTATTCTTGGACTTGTAATTGTTATTTTTGGATTTATCTTTTCATTTTTTATAACAGGGGTTTTCTTTAAAAGGATTGAAGGAATTAAGAGGAGTTTGGTGGAGATAGCAAAGGGTGAAGCAGATTTAACAAAGAGAATCAGCATAAAAGAAGATACAGAATTTAAAGAAATAGCAGACTCTTTTAATGAATTTGTTGAAAGTCTTTTAAAGAGAATAAATATAACAAGGATAAGTGCCTTTAGAATTGGTGAATTTTCAGAGAATATATCAAGTGCAATAGAAGAACTTACTGCTTCCTCAAATGAGGTAACTGATACAGTTCAAAAACTTGCAAATATGGCTAGTGAAGGGGCAAAAGGTGTCCTTGAGGCATCAAAATCTGTAAAGGAACTTTTAGATATTGCACTAACCACAAATGAGGAAGCACAGGAGATGCAAAGAATTGAAAATTATGCTTATAACCTTGCCCTTGAAGGAAGAAAAATTTCTGAAAATGTAAAAGAAGAACTTGATAAAGTTACAAATGTGATGGATAAATTAAGACAGAGTGTAGAGAATCTTGGAGTTTTTTTAAAAGATATTCTTGAAATTTCTAATACTATAACAATATTTATGAGGAGAACAAATCTGCTTTCTTTAAACGCTTCAATTGAGGCATCAAGGGCACAAACCGGGACAAAAGGTTTCTCAATCGTTGCAAATGAGATAAGGAAACTTGCGGAAGATTCTTCTTTCTATGCAGAAAAAATTCAGGATATTATAGAAAGTATAAAACCATTGCTTGAAGGTTATTCTAAAACTTTGATTGAAAATCAAAAAATAATAGAAGGGGCAAAGGAAGTACTTTTAAAGGCTGCGGATCAGTTGAAAAAAATTGCAGATGAATCAGAAGAAGCGATAGAAAAAGTTGAAAAGATTTCAAAACTTACAAATATTCAAAGAGAGGAGATTGAAAAACTTGCTCGTTTTATGGATAAAGTAGGAGAAATAGCAGAAGGAGTGAGTATTTCAAGTGAAGAAATTGCTGCGAGTATGCAGGAGCAACTTGCTTCCTTAGAGGAAATATCTGCCTCAACAGGGGAGCTTGCTCATATAAGTGAAGAACTTAAAATAAGTTTAAAGGGTTTTAAAATTGAATAGAAAATTTCTATTTTTGCTCCTTTTCCTTTCTTTTTGTTTTAAAAATTCATTAATTGATAGAATAAATAGTGACTATTTTCCTTTACATAAAGGGTTTAAATCATCTTTTATACATCTTCCAGAAAAAGAAACATCCTATGTTGAAGTTATAAAGGATACATCTCTTTTAGGTGATAGTTTTAAAAATGTTTTCTTTTTGGGGAGGAATGAGTTCTTTTTAAAAGAAGGTGGATTTATAAAAAAATATTTTAAAGAAGTTTATTATTCAGGAGAGAATGAATATGTTCTTGAGGAAAAGGCGGTTCCTTTTATGCCGTTAATTTTTATAAATGGTGATTTGATAGTTGATAGTTTAAAAAAGAGTTTTTTGATAGAAGGTGATACTTTATTTTATTTGAGAAAACTGAAAATAAGAATTAAAGGTCCTGTTACATTTAAAATTGAAGATGTGGAGTTTGAGAATTCCTTTAAAATTGAAAGGTATTTTGAAAAGGAAATTAAAATAAAAGGAGCCATTTCAAGGGAATTTGAAGAAAGTTATGAGGTATATGCACCAGAGAAAGGATTGATTTTTTATCGCACCCCTTCTGATACTTTTAAATATATAGGAGGTGGATGATGTTAAAAAGAACACCTTTTTATGATAAGCATATAAAATTAAATGCTAAAATGGTTCCCTTTGCTGGTTTTGAGATGCCTGTTCAATACGAGGGAATAATAAAAGAAAGCATCTATGCAAGACAAAAGGTTGTGATATTTGATGTATCCCATATGGGTGAAATAGAAATAAAAGGTAATGATGCCCTTAAATTTCTTTCTTATGTGGTTTCAAATGACCCTTCCGGTCTCAAAGATTATCAGGTTCAATATGCAATCCTTTTGAATGAAAGGGGTGGTGCTGTTGATGATCTTTTAATATACAAACTTCCTGATAGATATTTTCTTGTAGTAAATGCTGCAAATACTTTAAAAGATTACAATTTTTTACTTGAAATATCTAAAAACTTTGATGTAGAAATAAAAAATTTGAGTGAAGAAATTGCTCAACTTGCAATACAGGGTCCACTTGCAGAGGAGCATTTAGCCCGTGTATTAGAACTTGATCTTTCAAAAATTAAATTTTACTGGTCAATGGAAACAAAATATAAAGATATACCAATTTTAATTTCAAGGACAGGGTATACAGGTGAGGATGGATTTGAGGTATATGTGAGAAAAGAATGTGCTGATTTTATATGGAATGAAGTATTTAAAGGCGAGATAAAACCTGCAGGGCTTGGAGCAAGGGATAATTTAAGACTTGAAATGGGTTATCCCCTTTATGGACATGAACTTACTGATGAAATTTCTCCACTTGAAGCAGGTTTAAAAAAATTTGTTAAAATAAAAGAAAATTTTCTTGGAAAAGAAAGAATCCTGAAAGAAATGGAAGAAGGTGTTGAAAAAAAACTGGTAGGTTTTTATTCAGAAGAAAAAGGTGTTATACCAAGGGAAAATATGAAGATATTTTATGATGGAGAAGAAATAGGTTATGTGACATCAGGAACATTTTCACCAAATTTGAATAAAGGGATAGGGATGGGTTATTTAAGAAGTGATTTTGAAGGAGATAAAATTTATATTGATATAAGAGGTAAAATGAAAGAGTTTAAAATAACCTCTTTACCCTTTATAAAGGAAACTTCTCTGAAAATTTCTAAGAAGAGAAAGGAGTAAAAAATTTGTGAGCATATGTGTTCCTCCATAACTTAAAAAAGGAAGAGGAATTCCTGTTAAAGGTAATATACCAAGTTCACCTCCAATATTGAGGAAAAAGTTGTATAGAAAAGAAAAAAGTGTTAATAGAGAAAAAGTATAGGAGAAAGAATCCATATTTTTCATGAGGTTCAAAATATTTATAAAGAGTAAAAAATAAAGGAAAAGTAAAAATAAACTCCCTATAAAGCCAAACTCCTCTGAAAAGGATGCAAAAATGAAATCAGAATGGGAAGCAGGCAAAAAGGCAAGTCCTTTTTGTAAGCCCTTTAAAAACCCTTTTCCTTTTATACCTCCTGAACCTATTGCTATTAATCCTTGGGACATTTGCCACCCGCTTCCCTTTGGATCCCTTGATGAATTTAAGAATGTTTTTATTCTTTCTTTCTGATAATCCTTTAAAAATTTATTCCATACCCAAGGAGAAAAAAGTCCTATTGTTATTAGGGTTAGAAAGAAAAGGATTTTATTCAAAATTTTCATTTTAATATTTATAAGAAACATTAAAAAAATTATTATGAAAGAAAAAAAGATAATGTAATTAAGGGAAACTAATAAAGAAATTGGTGGAATTAAGTAAAGAAGTTTTGTATTTAAATCTGTTTTTTTAATTAAAATTATTATATAAAAAGAAAAAAGATAAAAAGCTGCTTGACCCAGATCCGGTTCTGATAAGATAAGGATGAATGGTAAAAGGTGCATTATAAAAAGAATTAAACTATCTTTAAAATTTAAATAATGTTTATCTTCTAAAAAAACTGATAAGGAGATAAAAAAAGGGATTTTGGCAATTTCTGAAGGTTGGAAGGAAAAAGAGGATATTTTTATCCATCTCTTTGGGAATGGTGAGATGAAAAGGGGAAGTAAAAGGAAAGAGATTGAAATAAGAAAATAGATTAAGGGAAACCTATCTGGTATTTTAATCCTTAGGAAAAAGAAATAAAATAGAAGGGAAAATATTATGTTTGTAGTGTGTTTTTCAAAAATTGGCAAATTCCTGCTTTTTGAAATTGAAAACATTGTTAATGAACCCAAAAAAATTATTAACAAAACTATTATTAGAATTATATTATGTTTCAAATTTATATTTTTTTCTAAAAGTAGATGCCTTTTTGCCATTTTTTATAAATATATTTAAATATCTTACCTGCAATAGGTGCTGCTACTTCTCCTCCCATTCCTGCATTTTCAACAAAAACAAGAACGCAAAAAGTTGGATCTTCAAAGGGAGCAAACCCGCAAAAGAATGCATGGTCTTTACCAGAAGGATTTTGTGATGTTCCTGTTTTTCCTCCTATATTCCATTCTTCCATCCTTGCACTTCTTCCTGTTCCATTTACGCCTTGACATACATAAAATAAGGCATTTTTAACTATTTTTATGATCTTTTTATCAAAGGGCAAAATAATTGTATCATTTATAAGAATTTCTTCATCCTCAATTTTTTTGATTATATGGGGCTTTGTGATTTTTCCTTCATTTGCAACCTGACTTATAAAAACTATTATCTGCATAGGTGTTAAGAGCAACTCTCCCTGTCCTATTCCAAGATTTAAAACATTTCCTTCTGAAAAGCCATAAGGACCATATTTTTTATAATAAAAATCAAGATTGGGTAAAAACCCTTCTTTTTCTCCAAAAACATCAAAACACTTTTTTTCTTCAATTTTTGATTCTTTCAATTTCTTTAAAAATCTTTTTAGTCCTATCCTTCTTGCCATTTCATAAAAATAAACATCGCAGGAGGTTTCAACTGCTTTTTTAAAATTAACATTTCCATGTCCTTCTTTTTTCCAATCTTTAAATATTCTATTGCCAAATTTATAAATTCCCTTACAATGAATAACTTCATTTGTATCAATAACTCCAAGTTCAAGTCCAAGGAGTGCGGTAAATATTTTAAAAATGCTACCAGGAGCATAAAGCCCGCTTGTACATCTTGAAAGAAGTGGATTTAATGTATCATTTTTAATTTCATCCCATTTTTCTTCTTTTACCATCCCTGAAAGTATATTTAGATCAAAACTCGGTTTACTGTAGAGCGCTAATATTTCTCCACTTTTTATGTTTAAAACTATTGCACCGCCTTTTTTATAAGGGAAAAAAAGGGAATCTATATAAATTCCAAGGTGAATATCACAGGATATTGTTATATCTTTACCCTTTTGAGGCAAAATTGGTGGTCTTACCTCTTCCCATAAAATATTTCCTCTTGCATCTACAAGTCTAAATGAAATTCCATTTTTTCCCCTCAAAATATCCTCATAAATCCTTTCAACCCCATATCTTCCAATTCTGTCTCCAATTGAATAAATTCCATTTAAAATTTCTTCCTTTGAAACTTTACTTGTCCACCCAATTAAATGGGAATAAATTTTTCCATAGGGATAAAGTCTATAAGGTTTTCCTATAATGTAAAATTTTTTACCACTCTCTTCAAGTTTTATAATCTCCCTTATGTCAATATCTTCTTTAATTATTGTATCCTCAATTATTCCTTGGTATCCGATTCTTGAAGAGGCAATCGCTTTTCCATTTCTATCAAAAATTCTGCCTCTTATTGCAGGTATTTCTATTTGTTTAATCATATTTTTCATTGCTTTCTCCTTATGTTCTTCATATTTTATTATCTGGAGATAAAAAAGCCTGATCATGAAAATTATAAATATTGAATAGATTGTATATTTTATTACTTTTTCTTCCATAATTTAAATAGAACTGATAAAGAAATAGAGAAAATAAGCGAATTTAAAAAATTATATGGAGAAAAAGAGAGGAGTGAAAAGAATATAAAAGAAGAGACAAATAAAAATAGAAAAAGAATAAGATAAATTTCATAATTGATATTTTTTTTGAACCATAAAGTAAAAAAAGAAAGAACTGTAAAGTAAAAGGGTAAAATCCATATTTTTTGTGGGGCAAAGCTCTCTACTCCTACCCCGTATAAAAAAGAGGGAAAGAATATACGAGAAGAAAAAATATAAAAATTTGAAAAAGTTAAAAGGGAAAAAGAGATGATATGTTTAAAATCCGGGAAAAAAATTTTTTCAAAAGGAATAATTGATAGAATTAAGAGTAACAAAAAAATTTTTTTCATTTTAATAAAAATATTGAGATTTTTGAAGGGTCAAAAAATGGTCTTACGTTTATCTTCATAAAAATTTCTCCTTCCTCTTTCAAAATCTTTTCAACCACTCCTATTTTTATCCCTGCTGGAACATCTTCCCATATCCCTGCTGTAACAAGGGTATCCCCCTCTTTTAAATCAGCCCAATAAGGAACATAGTGAAGGTCAAGTAAAAAATCGCCTTTGCTTTTTAAAACGCCAAGAACATTACTCCTTTTATCAATCACATCAATTTTAAAATAGGGTGAAAATATTGTCTCAACCAGAATTTTATCTTTCCCTTTTTCCTTTATTATGCCAGCAAGATTTTCATCCTGAAAAACAAATTTACTCTCTGAATCAAAATTTTCTGGTTTATAAATATAAAGAAAGATGGGTGGAAACCCCTCTGAATAGATTTTATAAGTTGTTGAAAAAACTTTGTTTTCTTTTCTTTTAAACTCTTTTAAAATAATTTCTTTTTCTTTTTCCCATTTTTTTAATTTTTCTATATTTTTTTTAAGTAAAATCACAGGATGATAAAAATAGTCAACAAATAAAATGGAAATTCCCCTTTTTATTGGATATATGAAGAAAAAAAAACTTAAAAAAAAGAATATAAGAAATGAAACTTTCTCATTCCTCATAAGTTCTTTTTGGCTTCCTCAAAACTTTCTTGTACTTTTCTAAGTTTTCAAGAATTTTGCCCGCCCCTATTACTACACATTTTCTTGGTTCATCAGCAATTTTTACCTTTAACCTTGTTTCTTTCTCTATCAATTTATCAATCCCTCTTAAAAGAGCCCCTCCCCCTGTTAAAAATATTCCATTGTCAATTATATCAGCAGAAAGTTCAGGGGGGGTCTTTTCAAGTGCTTTTTTTATTGCATCAATTATTTGAAAAACTGGCTCTCTCAATGCTTCCATTATTTCTTCACTTGTTATATTCAAAGTTTTTGGTATCCCTGTAATTAAATCTCTACCCCTTATTTCCATTTCCATCTCTTTTTCCAGAGACATGGCTGTCCCGATTTCTATTTTTATTTTTTCAGCAGTTGATTCACCTATTAACAGTTTATACTTTCTTCTTATATAGTCCATTATTGCTTCGTCCATTTCATCACCTGCTGTTCTTATTGAAACATTCGTAACTATTCCAAAAAGGGCGATCACTGCTATTTCTGTTGTCCCTCCACCTATATCTATTACCATATTACCTGTTGGTTTCTCTATAGGAAGCCCAATTCCAACTGCTGCTGCTATTGGCTCTGATACAAGATATACTTCTCTTGCTCCTGCACTTTCTGCTGAATCTTTAACTGCTCTTGCTTCAACCTCTGTTATTCCTGATGGTACTGCTACTAAAACTTTTGGCTGAGTTAAAAGTGTTCTTTTTGTTACCTTTGTTATAAAAAAGTGGAGCATTTCCTGAACAAGTTCAAAATCTGCAATCACTCCATCTTTCATTGGTCTTTTTGCTATTATATCACTTGGTGTCTTACCAAGCATCTTTTTTGCTTCCTCTCCTACGGCAAGCGTTTTTCCTGTTAACCTATCAAGTGCAACAACTGATGGCTCATCAAGAAGAACCCCTTTATCTTTTGCATATATGAGGGTAGTAGCAGTTCCAAGGTCTATTGCAAGTTCGCTTCCCAAACTTATTCTTAACCACTTTGGCAATTTAATCATAATTATTCCTTTTAAAAATAAAATTATAAAGTAATTGAAGTATCTTTGTAAATTGAATTATAATTTATATAATGAAGATTCTTCTTTCTGTGATTACAGGATATCTTTTAGGTTCAATTCCATTTTCCTTTTTGATTGCTAAAATATCTGGTGGAAAGGATTTAAGAAAGATTGGAACAAAAAATGTTGGAGGTTCAAATGTTGTAAGAGAAATTGGATTTATATTTGGTGTGATAGCAATTTTACTTGATATGTCTAAAGGAGTATTTTCAATTGTTCTTATTAAACTTTCCGGGCTTTCTTTCCCTTATATTTTTATCAGTGCTTTTTTTTCAATAATAGGACATTCATTCCCTATATTTTTGAAATTCCATGGTGGAAGGGGTATGGCAACAAGTCTTGGAGTAATGCTCTATTTTTCTTTTAAAGAAACTCTTTTATCCTTTTTAATTTTTTCACCCTTTTTCATTTTAAAAGAAGTAGGACTTGGAACAATTCTTGCCTTTTCTTTAATCCCAATTTTTATATTTTTTATAAAAAAAGATACCAGCCTATTTTTTTTCTCATTACTTGTTTTAATATTCCTCATATTCAGAAGACTTTATTTTTTGAAGGATGATATAAGAGAAAAAAGACCATTTTTAAAAACTTTTTTAAACAGACTACTTTTTGATGCACCATTTAAGATAAAATATAAATGAAGAAAATTTTTTCTGAAATTTTAATAATTACATTTATTTCAATATTTTTTGCAATACTCTTTTCTTTTTTTAAAAAAATAGAGATTTTTCCTGAAAATACACAGGTTTATCTTTTTTCTAAAAAATATCCTGAAATAAAACTTTTAAATACAGATGAACTTTTTAAACTCTATAAAAAGGAAAACATAATAATAGTTGATGCAAGAGAAAGGATATTTTATGAAAAAGGGCATATAAAAGGTGCAATAAATATTCCATATAATGAATTTGAGATTTATCCTGGAAGATTTTTAAGTTTTCTTCAAAAAGATAAAGATATAATAATCTATTGCGAAGGAGGATACTGTGAAGAAAGTTTTATAGTTGCTGAAATTATTTTAAAATATAATTTTAAAAATATATCTGTTTATATTGATGGATATCCTGAATGGGGGAAAAGGGGGCTCCCTTATGAAAAAATTTCTTTTTAGTAAAATATGGATAATGATTTTGAGAATTTTTTTAGGAATTTTGTTTATATATTCCGGGGTTTTTAAGATAAAAGATATTTTTGAATTTTCCCTTATAGTTGCAAAATATGGTATAATTCCAGAAAAATTTGTAAATTTTTTTTCAATAATTTTGCCATTTTTTGAAATATTTTCTGGATTTTTTCTTTTATCAGGAATTTTCCTTAAAGGTGCATCCTTTATGATTTTATCTATGCTTATTTCATTTACATTTGCCGTATTTTATGTTATTTTAAAAGGATTTCATTTTGAATGTGGTTGTTTTGAAATATTTGGAAAAGATATGGAAACAGGCATTCTCCTTATAATAAGAAATTTTATCCTGATACTTTTTAGCCTAAATATATTTATTTTTTCAATTAAGACTTGACTTTTTAAAAAAAATCTTGTATTATTATACACTTATGAAGTTCTTTTTTTATTTTTTCTGAAGAGTCTGTAAGATCTTCAAGAAAAGAATAACGAAAGGACTTCATAAAATAAATAAGGAGGTATAATGAACTATATAAAATACCTGATCGTGGGTATAATAGTAACCGGAGTGAGTAAGCCTATCGGCTCCCAAAGTCTTCTATATGTGGATGAAAGTAAGGCAATAAAAGGACCATGGCTATATGAAGTTCAAAATCAGGTGCCTGAAGAAGAAATTGCTCCTCGTGCTAATGCAACTTTTGATAACTCAATTCCTGATGTTTCTGCAACTGTTTCAATACCCTGGACTCCTAAAGAAGAAAATGGAAATCAAGGTGGAGAGATTGAATGGGGAACAGATAGACTTGTAAGGAGTGGAAGCTCCTCTTTAAGATGGATTTCACTTTCTCATTCATCAGATAGACCAAATAAAACAAACTATGCTGTTTATGTAAGATATGTTACAGGAGCGGGCTTAGATACAGTAACCTGTTATGCTTCAGATGATGGGAAAATCTGGAACTGGTGGTTCAATATTCTTCCGGGTGTAAATGAAGTAAAACAAGCCGAAGTTCTTGTTGGAAGAGGGACAAATCCATGGGTTTATGTATTCTGGGTTGATTATAACTCTGGACAGGCAAACACCGGTTCTTTGATGCTACTTAGAATAAGAGCAGATGGCTCTCAATATAATTTTATACAAGTTGCAACACCAGGTGATTCAATAGGAAGATTTGCTGTTGATATTGATAAAAACGAAAATCTTTATCTTGCCTATTTAAAACAAATAGGCGCTACAACCTGGAATTTATATCGTACCCGCTCAACTGATCAGGGGTCTACATGGCAAACACCTATTTTGGTGGGTGGTGGAAATAGAAAGGATCCTGAGATTGGAGTAGGTGCCCCTTCACATTATTCTTATATCTCCTATATAGTTGATGATAATATTGTTAGGATTATGAGATATATAAATTGGGCTAATCCACAAGATGTTGATGTTGAAACTGATGCAGATGCCGAATATCAAACTTCAATAGCAGCATCAAGAGATTCTTCAACACTTACAGCATGGTGTCTTTTTAGGAATTATCATTCAAACACAAATGTGTATGATATTCATTATGCATATACAACTGATGGCGGTTCAAACTGGACATATGGTGTATGGCCACCAATGAACTTTAATTATGGAAATGTAAGATATCCATGGGTGGAAACAGCATTTGATTATCCTTATAATATATGTGTTGCTCTTGGAACAACCTATCCTTCTCCTCCAGGATTTGATTCAATTGTAACAGTATGGGCAAATGCAGGTAGTCCGAGTTCATGGCAAGGTAGAGCTGTTGTTAATGATTATAATGCAACGGGTGAAATGCCAAATAAAATAGATCTGAACATCAATCTGGGTGGCACAACAGTTCTTTATAGACAATATGGAAGTGGAAATATATGGTTTGACTATTGGGGTAATGTAGGAGTTAAAGAGTTTACAAAGATAAATGAATCTTTAGTTTATTCATTGATTTCTAAAAATGGAAATCTCCTTTTAAAGTTCAATTTGCCCTATGGAAAGAACCTTGGAATATATGTATATTCTTCATCAGGAAGGATTGTAAGTGAAATTGATAGATATTTTGATGCAGGAAATCATTCAATCAAAATTAAAATGCCAAAAGAAGGTGTATATTTCATCAGGTTTTCTGATAAAAAATTAAAGGTGATAAACATAAAGTAGATTAAAAGGGGCAAGAAGGTCTTAGCATATTCTTGGAAGGATTTCACCGCTCGGGATATCAAGAATTCTTTTTGCCCCTATTTTCGTTTCTATAAAAACCTTTCCATTTCCTTTTTTTATCTCTCCTATTATTTCAGCTTCTTTTCCTTCTTCAAACTTTTTGATAATTTCAATTGCCCTTTTTGCATCCTTTTGAGGCACAAATAGTAAAAATTTTCCTTCATTTGCAACATAGAGTGGATCTATACCGAGAATTTCACAGGCACCAATCACTTCTTCTTTTAACGGCAACTTTTCTTCATAAAGGAGTATTTCTGTTTTTGATTTTTCAGCAATCTCATTTAAGGATGATGCAACCCCACCTCTTGTTGGGTCCCTTAAACAATGAATTTCTATATTTTCCTCAATTAATTTCTGGATTATAAAGTTTAAAGGTTGTGTATCAGATTCAATTCCTTCAATCTTAAGCCCTTCCCTTTCTATCATAACAGCAATTCCATGCATTCCGATAGGTCCATTTATGATTATCTTATCACCCGGTTTTACAGAAGAAGGCATTATTTGAAGATTGTGTTCTATTATTCCTATTCCTGCTGTGTTTATATAAATTTTATCACCTTTCCCTTTTTGAACAACCTTTGTATCCCCTGTTATAACAATAACTTTTGCTCTTTCGCTTGCCTCTCTTATTGATTTCATAATCTCTTCAAGTTCTTTTAAAGAAAAACCTTCCTCAATTATTAAAGAAAGTGAAATAAAAAGGGGTTTTGCCCCGGACATTGAAAGGTCATTAACTGTTCCATAAATTGAAAGTTTACCTATATCTCCTCCTGGAAAGAAGATTGGCGAGACAACATAGGAATCTGTTGTAAATGCAAATTTTTTCCCATTGATTTCAAAAACTGCTGAATCATGCAAAGGTTCAAGGTATTTATTCTTTAAAAAGGGATACAAAAATTTTTCTATTAATTCCTTTGTTCCTTTACCACCACTCCCTTCTGAAAGGGTAATAAATTCTTTCATTTTTTATCTTTTATCGGTTAATTTAATTTTTTCGTCAAAATTATTCCTGCTACAAGGGAAATTATGTTTGGAAACCAGACTGCAAGCCAGGGCATAATTTTTCCTGAATCTGCGAGTTCTTCGCCACCAACAAGGCATATGTAATAGAATGTAAATATAAAAAGGCTTATACTGAAGGCAGTTCCATATCCACCTTTACCAAATTTTTTTGCTATTGGAATTCCTATTAAAATAAAAACTATTCCTGCAAAGGGAATTGCAAATTTTTTATTAAATTCAACAAGAAGTCTATCAATTTGAAGTTTAATATATTTATTATTTTTTTCCTTTTCTAATAATTTTTCTAATTTCCTTATTTCTTTTAATATCATTTTTATATTCATTTCCCTCTCTCTTCTTGAAACCCTTATTTCCCTAACTTTTTCTTTTTCAATTGGTATTTTAATCCTGTATTTTTCAAAATCAAGTTTTCTCAAAATTTCCTTTTCCTTACCAAGTTCTTGTATAAAACCATTTTCAAGTTCAAATATAATAAACTCATCCTTCTGGGTGAAAATTTTGCCCTTTTGGGCAATGATTGTTCTGTATCCATCTTCTTTTTTTTCATTTATCTTTACATCCTTTAAATAAGAATTCTTTTCGTCTTTTTCACCTATATATATTTTATAATTATCAATTTCATTAAAAATTCCGGTTTTTAAACTCATAGCAGGCTTTTTTTGATATATATCAAATAAAAGATTTTTTAATTTATGATTGCTCTCAGGAACTGTATATGAATTGAAAAAAAACATGATTATGAAAAGAAATATTGAAAATAAAAATGGGCCTCTTGAAATCCTCATGAGCGAAATTCCACAGGAAGAATATCCTATTAATTCAAAATCCTGTGCATATCTTCCATATAAGGAGATTGAGGCAACTAAAATTGACATGGGAATTGTGAGGGCTATCATAAAAGGAAGTGAAAAAATTATTACTTTTAATACTTCTATAGGTGGTACATTTTTTTTGATTAAAAGGTCTGCAATATCAAAAAACTTGTCTAAAAGTAAAATCATCAAAAGGAACAAGTTTGCACCTATAAAATTTATAAGAAAAGATTTTAATATATGAATATCTATTCTTTTAATAGCGAATTTCTTCTTCTACCGTTGCTACAACTATATTTACTTTTGTCCCCTTTTTAACTTTCTCACCCGGTTTAGGATTCTGATCTATTATCATATTTTCAGGGTGTTCTGTTGAAAGAATTCTTTTTACATTTCCTGCATCAAGTCCTCTTTCCTCAAGTAAGGTTAATGCACCTGGAAAATATTTTCCTATAAGATTTGGAACAGTCACAAGTTGAGCCCCTGAACTTACAAAAATCGTTATTGGAGTATTTTTTTGTACAGAACTTCCCTCTGGTGGCAAAGTTTTTATAACATGTCCCTGTGGAATTGAATCAGAACTTATATTTTCAATTTTCTCAATTGTAAGACCTGCCCTTGTAATTTCGTTTTGAGCAATTGCAAGAGAAAGACCTTTTAAAAAGGGGATTTTGACCATCTCCTCTTTTTTCGCTTTTTTTGCAATATAAACATTTATGACCCCACCAGAAGGTAAAAGAGAACCTGGCAGTGGAGTTTGTTTTACAATAACTCCTTCAGGATATTCTTCACTTTCTTCTTCACCTGAAATAGAGATATAAAGTCCTTTTTCTTCTGCAGCAATTTTTGCCTGATTAGGGTAAACACCTATAAAATTCGGAACCTCTATTTTTTCCTTTATTTCTTTTGTCTTACTTATTCCCCATGAAGCAGGTGGAGGAAGATTTGGCATTATAAAGAAATAAAAACAAAAGCATATTATTATGGCTGAAAGTATTGACATAAAAAAGGAAATCCATATAGCCTTCACTGCATCAATCATAATCTCACCTCCTAAAGTAAATATATTATAAAGTTTTTCAATTTAAAAGTTCTAAATATTTTTCAGAAGGTAAAGAAAGGGACACGCCTTTTCTTTCTTCATCAAGTATTTCATACATTGTTTCGTTAACATCTTTTAATTTCATATTTTTTATTTCATTTATTATTTCCTCAATACTTAAATATTCATTTAAGTATATTTCAAGATTTGCAAGCCTTATAAGGCGTGTCCCTGTATCTTCAAGGGATATTGCAAGATGTCCTAAGGAAAAGCTCTTTGCTCTTTCAAGTTCTTCTTCATCAAGTCCTTTTTCCCTCAAATTTTTTAACTCAAGTTTAAGTGCATCAATTGTTTTTTTTAAATTATTTGGCGCAACCTGAAATGAAATACCAAATATCCCTGTATCTGAATGAAAATCAACAAATGAAGAAATTGTATAAACAATTCCTTTCTCTTCCCTTAATTTTTGAAATAGTCTTGAACTCATATTTCCACCTATTACACTGTTTGAAACCATTAAATGGTATCTTCTTTTTTCTTTAAATCCAAATGTTCTAAATGCAATTATACATTGAATCTGATTTAAATGGGGATATATTTTATATTTTACTTCCGGTTTTTTAAATGGAATGTGTTCTCTTTTAATTATATTTTTTTCATTTCCTTTAAATATAAAATTTTTCTCAACTTCCTCCACAAATTTTTCATGCTCAAGGTCTCCAACCCCTATTATTACGAGGTTCTCTGGCACATATATTTTTTCATAATATTTTAAAACCTTTTCTTTTGTAAAATTTTTTATTGTCTCTTCCTTTCCAAGTATTTCTCTGGCAAGAGGATGCGAAGGGAATAGTGCTTCATAAACTAATGAATTCATAACCTCTTCAGGGTCATCTAAGAATTCTTTATACTCTTCAAGAACAACATTTTTTTCCTTTTCAATATCTTCTTCCTTAAAAAGGGGATTTGAAAATAAATCACCTATTACATCTGTTGCAATTTCAAGGTTTTCACCGAGTATTTTGGAATAAACAGCCATCATCTCCTTTGCAGTGAATGCATCAATTATCCCACCCCTATCTTCTATTTCCTTTGAAATTTCATAAGAACTCCTTTTTTTTGTTCCTTTGAAAACCATATGCTCTATAAAATGGGTTATACCTGATAATTCTTCATCCTCGTCCCTTGCACCTTTTAAAAGGAAGGCGCCAATTGCAACACTTTTAAAACCAGAAACTTTTTCTGAGATTACTTTAACTCCTTTATTTAAAATTGTTTTTCTATAAAGACCCTTTTCTTTCAATTTCTATGAATCCTTCTCTTGTTGCCTGCTTTCTTGAAAGTTTTAATCTTCCATATTCATCAATTTCAATCACTTTAACAATTATTTCGTCTCCAACTTTAAGAGTTTCATCAATTTTATTTATTTTCTTATCTGAAAGTTCAGATATATGGACAAGCCCCATCTTACCAGGAGCAAGCTCCACAAATACTCCATAGGGAGCAATCTTTATAATCTTTCCTAAATAAACTTTCCCAACCTCAATTTCCTGAACAATTTCTTCTATCATCCTTTTTGCCTCTTCTATATTTTCATATTCAGAAGAATAAATTGTAACTTTTCCTGTCTCGTCTTCAATATCTATTTTCACATCTGTTTTTTCTATAATCTTTTTAATTACCCTTCCAGAAGGACCTATAACCTCTCCTATTTTTTCTTTTGGTATAAAGAAGGCGGTGACCTTAGGTGCAAATTTTGATATTGTTTTTCTTGGTTCTTTTATTGTTTTTTCCATTATTTCAATTATAAATTCTCTTGCCTTCTTTGCTTTGTAAAGGGCTTCCTCAAATATATGAAAAGGCAGCCCTTCCCTTTTTAAATCAAGTTGTATGCTTGTTATTCCTTTTCTTGTTCCTGCAACTTTAAAATCCATATCACCAAAATGGTCCTCTGCGCCTATTATATCAGTTAAAAGAACATAGTTTCCATTTTCCTCAACAAGACCTATTGATATTCCTGCTACATGAGATTTAATTGGGACACCAGCATCCATTAAAGAAAGTGATGCACCACAAACAGTTGCCATTGAAGTTGAGCCATTTGATTCAAGAATATCTGAAACAACCCTTATTGTATAAGGAAATTCTTCTTCATCTGGAATCAATGGCTCAATTGCCTTTTCAGCAAGATTTCCATGCCCTATCTCTCTTCTTGATGGTGACTTTAATGGTGATATTTCACCAACACAAAATGGTGGAAAATTATAATGGAGCATAAATCTTTTTGTCTCTTCCCCTTCAAGTTCTGAAAGTCTTTGCTCATCCTCTTTTGTACCGAGAGTTGTTACAACCATTGCTTGTGTTTCACCTCTTGTAAATAGTGCGGAACCATGAGTTCTTGGTAAAATTCCAATCTCACAACTTATATTCCTGATCTCATCTTCTTTTCTTCCATCCATCCTTATCTTTTCTTTTATTATCTTTTCCCTTACAATTTTTCTTTCAAATTCAAAAAGTGCATGGATGATCTCATTTTCTTTTTCAGGGAAAATTGTGAGCAAATTTTTTATTATTTTTTCTTCTAATTCTTGCAACACTTTGTTCCTCATCTTTTTTTCTTGAATAAAAAGGGCATCTTCTAACTCATTTTTATATTCATTTATTTTTTCATATATTTCATTTTGAACAAAAATTTTTTGTCCCTCCCTTTTATCCATTTGTATTTTGTTTCTCAAAATATTCTGTGCTTCTATAATTTCTTCTATATAAGGCATTGCAAACCTTGCTGCTTTTATTACTGTTTCTTCATCTATTTCTTTTCCATGAAATTCAATCATCCCTATCTGTCCATTTTTCCCTGCAAGGAGCAAATCAAATTTGCTTTTTTCCAGAATTTTCCTTTTAGGATTTATTATAAATTCATTATCAACCATTCCAACTCTTACAGCGCCTATTGGACCTTCAAAGGGTATATCTGAGATTGTTAGAGCAGTAGATGCACCTATTATCCCAAATAGGTCTCCTTCATATTCCATATCATAGGAAAGCAAATAAACAACAACCTCAATATCTTCAATAAAATTTTTAGGAAAATGTGGTCTTATTGCCCTATCAATTGCCCTTCCATATATTATTTCTCTATCTCTTGGCTTTCCTTCTCTTTTAAAAAATCCACCCGGAATCTTACCTGCTGCATATGTTTGTTCTCTATACTCAACAAGGAGGGGAAGGAAATCCCTTTTTTCTTCTGTTTCTTTTGCAACACATGTGATAAGCAATACATTGTCTCCGTATTTTAGAAGAATACTTGAATCTGATTGCCTTGCAACCTTATTTGCTTCAAGAATAATTTCTTCTTCTCCTATTTTTATCTTTATACTTTCCATATCCTAAATTCTTCTTAATTTTTGTAAAACTTCTTTATACCTTTTAAAATCTTTATTTTTGAGGTACCTTAAGAGTCTCTTTCTTTTTCCAACAAGTTTAATTAGCCCATACCTTGAATGCACATCTTTCTTATGTTTTCTTAAATGGAGAGTGAGTTCTCTTATTCTTGCTGTAAGGAGTGCAACCTGAACCTCAGGAGAGCCAGTATCTTTTTCATTTGTTTTAAATCTATCTATTATTTTTTGTTTTAATGCTTTCTCCATATACAGCCTCCTTTATTTTTTTTACATCTTCCCCTATTAGTTTTTTAAGTTCTTCAATTGTTTCACATTTTTGTTTTTCTCTTAAAAATTCTTTGAAAATTATCTTTATCTTTCTCCCATAAAGATTCCCATTATAATCAATTATATGAACCTCTAAATCCCTTTCTTCCCCTCCCAAGCTTTTGCTTTTCCCAACACATATTCCTGCTGAATACCTCATATTTTTATAAATCACATCCCCAATATAAACTCCCTCTTTTGGCAATATTTTTTCTTCTTTTACTTTGATATTTGCAGTTGGAAAACCTATTTTATTTCCTATTCCCTTCCCTTTCACAACTTCTCCTTCTATTTCATAATACCTTCCTGCAAACTTTTTGTATTCTTGAGTTTTTCCTTCTTTTAAAATTTTTCTTAAAAGGGAACTTGATATTTTCTTATCCTCTATTTTTTCATAAGGTATAACAGTTAATATTATAGAGTTTTTTATACAGAATTCAAAGAGAGAATAAGTATTCCCTTCCTTTCCTTTTCCAAATAAATGGTCAGGACCAGCAATCCATCTTTTGGGTGAAAATTTTTCCTTAGTCTTTAATAGAAACTCTTTATAAGATAAATTTTTAAAGGATTCATTAAAATTCAAGAACAAGAGATAATCAACATCAAATTTTTTAATTATTTCTATTTTCTCTTCTTCAAGGGTAAGTATAAAGTCTTTTTTTGATTCAATAAATACCTTTGGATGAGGAGAGAATGTTATTATCATATTTGGCTTTTCTTTTGTAAGTTCTTCAATTATTCTTAAATGTCCTAAATGGAGTCCATCAAAAGAACCAACCGCTAATGCCTTTACCTTTATTTTTTCTATTTTATCAAAATCTTCAAAAATAACCTTCATTGTTTAAATATTATCCTTTTTGGTAAAAGTTTATTATCTATATATTGACCAATACCTATGAATTTCCCTTCATTATCATAAACCCTTATATAGGAGAACTGTTTTATTCCAGCAGAAAATTTAAGGAAAGAACTCGTTTTTAATGCAGTGCCCATTTTAAAATTAATTGCTCCCTTTTCTTTAAGCCATATTTCAGGAAAATGTAAAACTCCATAATCTATTGGCATTATCCTTCCTTCAAGACTTTCTGTTTTTTCATTTATTGCATCTTTTATTGAAAAATGACCAACCCTTTCCCTTACAAGTTCTTTTACAATTCCAAAAGTTCCAATTCTTTTTCCTATTTCCTTCGCAAGACTCCTTACATATGTTCCTTTTGAGCATTTTATCCTCAATTTACATTCAGGCAGAGAATATTCAAGTAATTCTATCTCTCTTATATAAACTTTCTTTGATTTTGTTTTGAGCAATATTCCTTCCCTTGCAAATTCATAAAGTCTTTTCCCTTTTCTTTTAACTGCTGAAAATGGTGGAGGAGTTTGTTCTATATAACCCTCAAATTCTTTCAGTATTTTTAAAAAATCTTCCCTTTTAACTTCTGGTACATCTTTCTTCATTATTATATTACCTGTTATATCCCATGTATCTGTTAAAACACCAAAAATTAAGGTTGCAACATAGACCTTTTCAAGTTCCATGATGAAAGGTAAAAGTCTTGTAGCCTTTCCAAGACCAATTACAACAACACCCACTGCGTTAGGATCAAGATTTCCGGCGTGTCCTGCCTTTTTTTCTTTTATTTTACTTTTTAAAAATCTTATGCAATCGTATGTAGTCCATCCTTTTGGTTTATTAAAATTAATGAATCCATCCATCTTTTTCTTTTTCCTCTACCTTTCTAAATTCAATCTCTGGAATCTCCCTCATGAAGACCATTTCCCCTATTTTCTTTTTTATATATCCTAACGCCTTTTTTAATGCTTTTTTCACATCTTCTTCTTTACTTTCCTTTATTATTGAATAATAAACTGTTGCTTTTTTTAAATCAGGAGTAACTTCAACATTGTAAATCCATATATTATTTAATCTTGGGTCATTTATTTTACTCTTAAATATTTCAGATATTACTTCAAGTAAAAGTGGTCCTATCCTTTCACTCCTTCTGTATGGTTTCATATTAAAAGTATTCTTTTTTAAAATCAATCAATTCAAAATCATTTTTTTCTTTTAAAAAATTAAAAATTTTTTGAATTTTTTTCTCCATAGAAGTTAAGTCTTTGCCTACTATTCCTATCAAAAATTTACTTCTTTGCCATAGATCTTCATAATCTATCTCACTTATTGAAATATTGAAATTATTTTTTAAACTATCCTTTAAACTATTTATTATTCTTCTTTTTTCCTTTAAACTATTTACGCCGTTTAAAAAAATCTCAAATGTGATTTTTGCCGCTATCATCCAGCTTTTTTTCTGTTTTGACTTCCTCATAAACTTCAATTATATCACCTTCTTTTATTCCTTCAAATCCCTTAAATTTTACACCACAATCATACCCCTCAACCACTTCTTTTACATTTTCCTGAAACCTTTTTAATGATTCTATTTCTCCCTCAAAAACAATTTGTCCGTCTCTTATTATTTTTATTTTTGAATCCCTTTTAATTTTACCTTTTAAAACGACACATCCTGCAATCTTTCCTATTCCTGATATTTTAAATACTCTCTTAATTTCTGCCTCACCTATTTTTTCATACTTTATCTCTGGTTCAAGTAATCCTTCCAGAAGTTTTCTTACTTCATCTATTACATCGTATATCAATCTATATTCTCTTATTACCACTTTTTCTCTTTTTGCAACCTCCTTTGCTTTTAAATCTATGCCTGTATTAAATGCGATTATTATTCCCTTTGATGCCTGTGCAAGGAGTACATCTGATTCTGTTACAACACCAATCCCTTTATGGATTATAAGTGTTCTTACTTCCTTGTATTCCAGTTTTGATAATACATCAGAAAGTGCGTCAGCAGAACCCTGACAATCTGCCTTAATTATAATTGGCAATTCTTTCAGTTCACCTTTTCTTATTTTTTCCTGTATATCTGTAAGTGCTCTAAAAAGTTCACCTTTTTTTATTTGCTCCCTTTTTAAAATCTTCTTCTCCTCCGCAACTTTTTTTGCTTCCTTTTCATCAAGAAAAGCAATCAGGATATCCCCTGCTTCTGGAAGTTCCTCAAAACCCTGAATCAATACAGGGGTTGAAGGAAGTGCTTCATATACCTTTTCTCCCCATTCATTATACATTGCCCTTACTTTACCATATGCAGTTCCTGCAACAACCGGATCCCCGAGTTTTAATTTCCCTTCCTGAATTATACAGGTTGCAACAGGTCCCTTACCTTTATCAAGTTTTGATTCAAGTATCATCCCTTTTGCGTTTCCTTCAAAGGGCGCAAAAAGCCCCATTTCTTCTGATTTTACAAGTATTGCTTCAAGAAGCTCATCAACCCCGTCTCCTCTTAATGCAGAAATATTTACTGTTATTGTATCACCTCCCCAATCTTCAGGAACTATTCCAAGATCACTCAATTGTCTTTTTACAAGTTCTGGATTTGCAGTTGGTAAATCTATTTTATTTATTGCAACTATTATCGGAACTTTTGCTGCCCTTGCATGAGAGATTGCTTCTATCGTTTGTTCTTTTACACCTTCATTTGCTGCTACAACAAGTAAGGCAATATCAGTAATTTGAGCCCCCCTTGCTCTTAGTGCTGTAAAGGCTTCATGTCCTGGTGTGTCTATAAATGTTATTTTTTCACCATGGTACTCTATCTGATATGCACCTATATGCTGTGTTATTTTTCCATATTCTTTTACAGCAACATCTGTTTTTCTGATATAGTCAAGTAAAGTAGTTTTTCCATGATCAACATGACCCATAACTGTTACAACTGGCGGTTTTTTCTTAATCTCCCCCTTTTCTGACACTTCTTTTATTTCTTCAAATTTGATTATTTCTGTTTCATATCCAAAATCATCTGCAATTAATGTTATTGTATCTATATCAATTATCTGGTTCATTGACACAAATAATCCCATATTAATGCATTTTTGAATTATTACACTTGGTGAAACACCAAGCATCTTTGCAAGTTCATAGGCTGTTAATGGTCCTGGAATTTTCAAAATTTTTTTTTCGGGCACTATTATTTTTTCTTCCTCTTCTTTCTTATACTTTTTCTTGGGTTTTATTCCTTCAATCACAGCCATTGTTTTTTTAATCTTTTCTTCAATTTTTCTTTCATCCACCTTTTTTATTCTTTCCTTTTTTTCTTCTTCAACTGGAGTTTTAATCCCGAGAATTTCTATCTTTCTCTTTAAACTTTCTTCCTCTTTTTTCTTTTCTTCTTCAATTTTTTCCCTTACCTTTTCTATAGCTTCCTTGCTTACTAAACTTCTTATTGACCTTACAGGATGCCCTACCTGTTTTAATAATTCTTTTACTGCTTTTGAAGAAAGACCTAACTCCTCAGCAAGTTTTGTTACGCTTTTACCTTCTTTTTTGTTTACCTCTTTTTTTCTCTTTTTCTCTTTCATTCAAAAATTTTCTTATTTTCTTCAATTATCTTTTGAATTTCTTCTTCGGATACAGGTTTTACACTTTTAATTCTTCCAATAAGTTCTTCAATTGAAAATACACCGTCCACTTCTTTAAGGAGATTTGCTTTTATCTCTTCATCAAGTTTTAGTTTTTCAATTGAGACTTTTTTCTTCCCTGCATACTCACTCTGCGAAATAACCCATATATCTTTTCCAACAAGTTTTGAAGCAAGCAATACATTCTGTGAGGCAGTTCCTTTTGCAACCTTTATTTCCTCATCTGGAACAATTGCTATTATTTTTTCTTCACTTTCAAATATATTTACAGGATGCGCAGGCGAAAGAGCCCTTGCCGCAAATGTAAGGGTATCAGGATCCCATTTTATTATGTCTATCTTTTCACCAGAAAGTTCTTTTGTAATAGTTTGAATTCTTGTTCCTTTAATTCCGACACAGGCTCCAAGCGGATCAATTTTTTCATCTTTTGAATGAACCGCAACTTTTGCCCTTTCTCCCGGGAAGCGAACAATTCCTTTTACTTCAATAAGCCCTTCCATAAGTTCAGGTATTTCTATCTTCATTAATTCTTTCAAAAAGTCGGGATGTGTTCTTGATAATTTTACAAAGCTTCTTTTCCCTTTTGTTTCAATTTCAATTATTAAAGCCTTTATATTTTGACCAGGTCTATATTTCTCTTTCTTTATCTGTTCTTCAGGAGGTAAAAAACCCTCAACTTTCCCAAGTCCAACATATATTCCTGTCTTATCTACTTTTTGAACCATTCCTGTTATTATTTCTCCAATTCTATCTTCAAATCCCTTATAAATATGCTGCTTTTCGGCTTCCTGAATCTTTTGCAAAAATATCTGTTTCATTCTTAAAATAACACTTCTTCCTATTTCACTTTTTAAGTCAATAGGAACTTTTATTTTGATTCCTGGAACAGGGAATTGATGATATTCCTTAGCATTCTCAAGTTTAATCTGATATCTTGGATCAAAAACTTCTTTAACAACTTCTTTTTCAACACTTATTTTTATTTTCCCTGTTTTCCCATCAATTTCTACCTCTATTGGATAATTTGGGTCTCTATAAACCCTTCTTATTGCAAATATGAACGATTCTCTTAAAGAATTTATAACAAATTCTCTATCAAGCCCTCTTGTTCTTGTAATTTGTTCAACAAGTTCTTTTATTTCAATACTTTCCATAATTTTATAACTCCATAAGTTGTGTTCTTTTTATCTCATTAAAAAAAATATAAACAATTTTGTTTTCTTTTTCAACTCCTATTTTTTCATCATTTACAAAAACTAAAGTTCCTCTTTCTTCCTTCCCCTCTTTATGAATTACTTTAATCTTTTTGCCACAAGCCCATCTGTATTCTCTTTTTTTCTTTAAAATTCTATCAAGACCGGGTGAAGAAACTTCAAGAATATAATCAAGGGGTATTTTCTTAATCTCCAGAATTTTTAATATTTCCTCTGCAAGTTTTTTTGTGTCCTCTGCAGTAACACCCCCATATTTATCCACAAATATTTCTATTTTCCCTTTTTTCCCTATTCCCTTCCAGTTTATATCAACAAGAGAAAAACCTTCCTCATTCAAAAATGGTTCAAGAATCTCTTCCAATTTTCTTTCAATTTCTTCCTTTTCAAACATTTCCATCTTCATTTATTTTTTCCTTTATTTTAAAAAGTTTTTCAAAAAACTCATTTTTTCTAACATCAATTATTTCTTTTGTTTTTCTTATTCTTATTTCAATTAAATCATTCTCTAAAAATTTTTTACCCAATGTTATTCTTATAGGGATTCCTAAAAGGTCAGCATCTTTAAACTTTGTGCCTGGTGTTTCTTCCCTATCATCCATTAACACTTCTTCATTTTTTTCACAAAGTTCTTTATAAATTCTTTCACTTTCTTCTTTAATTTTCCCTTTAAAATCTACCGGTAAGATATAAAATAAAAATGGAGCAATTGAAGGAGGCCATACCATCCCATCCTCATCCGAATACAGTTCCTGAGAAGCAGCCATTATTCTTCCAAGCCCTATTCCATAACTACCCATTATAACAGGTTTTAATTCTCCATCTTTATCCGTATAATAAACTCCCATTGTTTCAGAGTACCTTGTTCCCAGTTTAAAAATATGACCAATTTCTATTGCTTTTTTAATTATGAGGTTTCCCTTACATTTTGGACATAAATCCATTTCCTTTACTTTTCTTATATCAAAATATTTTTCAACTTTAAAGTCAGCATCAGGTGTAACACCAACTATATGATAATTCTCTTCATTTGCACCAACAACCCCATTTTTTATTCCCTTTATTGAATAATCCCCTATTATTTCATCCACATTTATTCCAATAGGACCTATAAATCCTGCTGAAACATTAAATTCGTTTAATATTTCCTCTGCACTGTATATCCTCACATTCCCACCAAAAATCTTTGCGAGTTTCACTTCATTTATTTCACAATCACCCCTTATAAGAACTAAAACTTTTTTCCCATTTATTTTAAAAAGTATACTCTTTATTATTTCTTTTTCACTAATTCCTAAAAAATTGGAAACCTCTTTAACAGTTTTTACATCAGGTGTAAAAACTTTTTCTTTTTTTCTATATTTTCCTTCAATATTTTCATTTAAAGGATAAGATTCTGCCACTTCTATATTTGCTGAATAAGAGCATTTAGGGCAGAATACAAGTGTATCCTCACCTGAATCTGATTCAACCATAAATTCATCTGATTCCTTTCCTCCCATAACCCCTGTTGATGCCTGAACAACTCTAAATTTAAGTCCGCATCTTTTAAATATTCTGGAATATGCATCATAATGCAATTTATAACTTTCATCAAGTCCTTCCCATGTTGCATCAAGAGAATAAGAATCTTTCATTGCAAACTCCCTGCACCTTATCAATCCGCCTCTTGGTCTTGGTTCATCCCTGAATTTAACCTGAATCTGATACCATATCTGAGGCAATTCTTTATATGACCTTATTTCATTTTTGACAAGTTCTGATATTATCTCTTCATGGGTTGGTGCAAGTGAAAAATCTCTTCCCCTTCTATCCTTTAATCTGAACATATCATCACCAAAAGACTGCCACCTTCCTGAGGCTTCCCATAATTCCTTTGGTGTAAGTGCAGGATAATAAAATTCCTGTCCACCAATTCTATCCATTTCTTCCCTTATTATATTTGATATCCTTTTAAATACCCTCCATCCAAGTGGTAAAAAAGTGTAAATTCCTGATGCAATCTGCCTTATAAATCCTCCTCTTAAAAGCAAAATAAAACTCTTCACTTCTGCTTCCTTTGGATTCTCCTTTAAAGTTGGTATAAAACTTTTCCTCCACTTCATAGTTTTTAATTTTAAATTAAATAAAGATTAAAAATCAAATTATTGTTTATCCAATAGTGCTAACAGTGATGAAGTTAAGATTGGATATGGGAGATGATTTTATAGAAGAAATTTTGACAAAAGGGAGAGTGCTTTATGAAAGATAAAATAGCATTCTATTATGAAAATCTGGGATTACCGAAGAAAGCAGTTAAAAATGCTATAAAAGTACTTTGGAAGTATTTTAATAATTTTGTTGGTTATAAAAAAGGAGAAAAAGCAAGGATTTTTAATTACAATAAGACTTGACTTTCTATATGAATTTTTGTTAAAATATAATAAGTTCTTCGTTCAGATATGAACAAGTTATTGAATATTGCTTATAAAAAGGGATGATAAAAATGAAAATACCGAAAGTAAAAAGACCATCTAAAGAAGTTCTGGCAAAATTCAATCCTTGAAAGATAAAAAGAGAAAGTGCCAAGATGGATATGAGAATTCAGAAGCAACTTCGCCTAACAGCAGATAAAAGGTTTCGTTTTACCTCGCCCAAATTGCCTTCAGCAGCTTCTTTTATGCTGGAAACGTTATACGCAATCGGCTGTGAAAAGGAGGAATAAAACATGGTTAAAGATTTAATTATTGCAGGATTGCTTGCATTAAAAGATTATATTGCCACACATGTATTAACTTGTCTTGTGCCGGCTTTTCTTTTAGCTGGGGCAATGGTGACATTCATCAATCGGGAGGCTATCCTCTCCCATTTAGGTGAACAGGCAAACAAGATTAAGTCATTTTCATTAGCGAGTATTTCAAGTTTTTTCCTGGCTGTTTGCTCTTGCACGGTTATCCCTGTTTCAAGTGGACTTTATTATAGCGGTGCAGGAATTGGAGTTGCCTTTATTGTCCTATGGGTTGCACTTGCTTCAAACATCCTTGCCCTTATCTATACAGGAAGCATTCTCGGTAGCAAAATGGTTTTATCAAGAATCGCCTCTGCACTTCTTATGGCATTTGTAGTTGGATGGGTTATGAGTTTTGTTTTTGGAAGGGAAAAGCAAGAGGCAGCATTTTCTCAAAATGAATCTTCAAGAGCCAAAATAATTGCCAGGAAAGATTTAATCCTATTTTTGCTAATACTTCTATCATTGCTTTTACCCAATTATCTTGTCCGAAGTGGTGCTTATATTTACAAGGTTTTGGTATGGGCAGTTTTTACTTTAGTGATGGTCATCTATGCCTTAAAGGTGTTGGATAGGCAAAGGATAAAAGATTGGCTAAGGGAGACCTGGTGGTTTGTTAAAATTATTTTCCCCTTACTTTTGTTTGGTGTATTTCTCGTAGGAATCATTGGCAAGATATTACCCGAAGATTGGATTAAAAGCTGGCTTGGTGGAAATGGTGTTGTTGCTTCCTTTCTTGCTACAATGATTGGGGCGATAAGTTATTTTGCAACAATGACAGAGGCACCATTTGTGGATACCCTTATTAAATTAGGTATGGGTAAAGGACCTGCGCTTGCTCTTTTACTTACTGGACCAGGATTAAGTCTACCTAATTGGTTGGCAATAGCGAGAGTTTTTGGAATTAAAAAGGCACTTGTTTATATACCTACCGTTGTCATCCTTGGAACATTAGTTGGTTTGTTTTTTGGAAATTTTATATTTTAGGAGGTGAAAAAATATGAAGATACAAGTTGCAGGACCTGGTTGCCCGAGATGCCATGCAACCGAGAAAAATGTAAGAGATGCTTGTGCTGAAATGAATCTTGCTGCGGACATCTCTCATGTCTATGATGTGAAAGAATATGCAAAGCTTGGTGTCAGGATAACGCCAGCAGTGATTGTAGATGGGAAGGTTGTGATATCGGGAAAAGTCCCAACGGTAGAGGAACTGAAAAAGTTATTATCAGAGATAAAACAAAAATAATTGCGTAGCTGAAACACACTCACTTCGCTTCCCGGCCACAACCTTTATAAAAAATTTTCCGGGACATAAAGTATTTTTATTATAATCCCTATGGAGTTTTATCTCCTTTATTTTGAAAAATTTTTTTAAAATATAAATTAAATTTTTAAGAGAATTTATTTGCTTCTTTAATGGTTTTTCTTCCTCAAAGTTTCCAATCAATGCAATTCCTATGCTATTTTTATTTTTACTTTTTGTATGTGCTCCTTCATAGTAAATATTTCTTCCACATACTATTTTACCAGAAGGAGTTATTAAGAAATGATATCCAATATCCTTGAATTTTCTTTTTAAATGTGCTTTCTGTATTTTTTTTATTGTTTTTAACCCATCATAACTTTTTCTATCTGGAATTGCTGTATGATGAATTATTATTTTTTCAGGGAAATTTAAATTCATTTTATTTAAATTTATTTTATAGGCTTTCCATTCTTTCCTTGAAATGAATTTATCAATCCCCATAATTTTTTCTATTTTTTTTATCCCTTTAATTATTTCTTTTTCATCATACTTTTTATCTATTTCAAAAACAGGATAAATATTTTTTATTTTTTCAATTTTTTTAAAAAATTCAATAAAATCAATCTCACCTTTAAAAGGTGGTCTGTGCTCATCAAATCCCTTTATATCATGAATATGAATGCCAAGTAGTTTATCTTTAAAATTTTTTAAATAAGAAGGTTCTTTTAATAAATTTTCTCTTATATAGGCATGAGATAAATCATGCCAGTAATATAAAATTTCAGAGTTTGTTTTTTCAAATATTTTATTTAATTCAAAGAAATTTGGAAATTCACCTGGATAAAGTCTTGTTTCAATCGCTATCTTTATTTTTAATTCCTCTGATAGTTTCAATATTTTTTCAAAATTTTTAAAAAACCTTGATAAATAAATTTCACTCTTTTTTTCTCTTTCTTTTAAAAATTCTCTATTCCATTCCCCCTCATTTCCTCCTGCATGTATTATTACATATTCCATATTATTTTCTTTTGCAAATCTTATTGAGTTTAGAGTGTATTTAATAGATTTTTTCACAATTTCTTCATCCTCATTAACAAGATCAATAGCCTTTGATGCACCTTTTATTTTTTTGACAAGTGGAGCAGGTGAATGAATTCCTAAAAAGGGGATTCCAAAATCATCAAACATTTTTTTATTTTTTATAAAATCAATTTTTGTATCCCTGTAATTAAGTTCAGCAAAGAAGATATTGGTCTTTTCAACAATTTTTTTTAATTTTTTATAATCTCCACAGGATGTTGAAATTCCTATCATTCTCTTGGAAGGATTGCTTCAAATAGTCCCCTTTCAAATTTTACATCAGGAATCTTTGTAATCCATATTTTGAAGTCATAATCCCATATATTTCCTATTTTATGCCAGTTAAACCTTGCTGAAAAACAATGTAAGTTTCTTGTTATGGATATACTCCTTTCAACAAATATTTTCCTTTCAGTATCATAACTTGCATGAAAGTTAATATAAAAGTTTTTTGTTAGCCCTCCATGAATATTGAAATTCAAAAAACCCTTTGCACCATGAACATTTCTATATGTATAGGTTAAACTCATATTCCAGGGTGAAACATTTTGACTCAATAAAAAATCCGATAAAATTTTTAAAGGTATATTACCCGAAAGATAAAAGCTCAAATCTTTCCACTTTTTTTCATCTTTATAATAAATCAAGGAAAAAGAAAAATTAAAAGGTAATGTCCTTAAAAAATCTCCATTTAAATTTATGTTACTCCATTTTTTTTCAATAATATTATAACTTCTTGAGAGCAAAAATGATAGAATATGTAACCTTTCATTTTTTAATTTTGTTTCATAATCATTAACAAGACTAAAAGATAAATCACTTCTTCTTCTGCATTCTCCAAGCCCTAAAAAAGGTTTAACTGGTTGATTTTTAATATAGGGTGAAAAAAAATATCCTGTTGAAATTGTTATTGTATGAAGAAACTTTTCAAATGGTGGTATTTTAAAAATTGAAACCCCGTATATTTTTGTCCCTAACCCGGTATTTAAACTCATACTCTTTAAAAAGGGATAATTTTTTCCAAGTGTGTCCTTATTTAAAATCCCTGCTTGTGTATTTAAACCTGCACTTAAATTAAGAACATCAAAAATTATTTTATTTATTCCAATTGCATTTGCTACTTTAAATCCGCTTCTTTCTTCTTTTAAGAGAGTATCTCTATACATCTCCCTTAAATATGAAAGATTTGAAGAAGTCCTTAAAATTTTAAAATCTTTCTGAAAAATTGTTAAATCTATTTTTGGCAAATTTATCTTTTCTATTTTATTTATAAAATCCTTTTTGTAATTTGAATTTATTAAAAAGTTTCCTATTTTGAATCTTCTTGATAATGTGATTTCACTTTCTGATTCACTTTTCACCCTTTGAGCCCTTATGTCAGAATATTCTAATATATATCTTTCATCTGAAACAAAATCGCTTCTTGCTTTTAAATTAAAACCTAAAGGAAGAAGTTGGTCATGGTTCCCTATCAAACTCCATCTTTTCATCCTTGTATCAATTTCTCTTGTATAAGTGAATTTAAAATTTCCAGAAATTCTTTTATATAAAAGATAAACAAAATCAACTCCAAAAAGTGCCCCCTTTTTTTCATATAAATCAAGATTGAGTGTTAAATCCATATAGTTGTTGATTACAAAGTAATAACTCAGGTCTCTTATATAAAGACCGAGGCTTGAATTTCTGCCAGGTCTTGGAATTAAAAATCCGGATTTTCTATCCTTTGATATTGGGAATACCCAGAAAGGCAAAATTAGAACAGGAATTTCCTTTATCTCCATTAAAACAGGTTTTGCAATAACTACATCATCTATTATAATCTTCATTTTTTTAGAAGTGAAATAATAGTGAGGTTCATCAAGTTCACAGGTGGTAAAAAAACCTGTATAACCTTTTATTACCTTTTTTTCAGTTTTATAAATTTTCTCTCCCCATACAAATCCCTTTTCAACCTTTGATTTTCCCTTATAGACAAACCCTTTTTGTGTTTTTATGTTGAATCTCATTAAAGAGCCTTTTAGAGTATCCTTTCCTGAAATAAGGACTGGATTTCCCTTTGCAATAAATAAATCTTCTTTTCTTAAAAATATGCAAGTATCTGAAAAAAGTTCTACCTCTTTATATCTTACATATGTATTTCCTTTCAAAACTATTTTTTCTTCTTGCAGGTTATAAAATATTGAATCTCCTTTAAAATATATTGTGTCTTTGAAGTCGCTCAAAAGAAAAAAAAGAAGAAAATTCAGCACAGTATTCTAAGAATTTTTATAAGTGTCTCCTTTAAATTTCTCCTGTCTATAACTTGATCAATCATTCCATGGCGAAATTGAAATTCAGACCTTTGGAAACCCTCAGGTAATTTTTCTCCAATTGTCTGCTCTATAACCCTTGGACCCGTAAATCCCAAAAGTGCACCAGGTTCTGCAAGGGTTATATCCCCGAGTGCAGCAAAGGATGCCATAACACCTGCCATTGTCGGATCACATAGAATGGTTATGTAAGGTATCTTATTCTCATAAAGTTTTAATACACCTTCGCAGGTTTTTACCATTTGCATTAAACTTATTATTCCTTCTTGCATCCTCGCACCACCACCAGAAGAAGTAATTGCAATTAAAGGAATTTTCTCTTCACAAACCTTATCTACAATTAATTTGAATTTTTCACCAACAACAGAACCCATGCTTCCTGCAAGAAAAGAAAAATCTGTTAAAAATATTGCAACTTTTTTACCACCAATTTTTCCAATTCCACATATTGCAGCATCAAAAAGTCCTGTTTCTTTCTGAAGTTTTTTTACTTTTTCTTTATATTCGGGAAATTCAAGGGGATCAGAAGGCAAATAATTTGAAAATAGTTCTTCAAACTCATCTGTTATTATTTCTATATAAAATTTTGCATTTACTCTAAAATGGTATGAACAAAAAGGGCATACCCATAAATTTTTCTTAAGTTGAACTACATGAAGTATTTCTCCACATTTTTCACATTTTCTCCATATTCCATCGGGTATTTCCTTTTTTTCTTTAAATAGCATTTTTTATCTTTTCTTCATAACTTTTTGCGATTCTTTTCAATTTCTCAATATCAATAGTTTTTATTTCCCCTTTTTCAACGATTATTTTTCCATTAACGATTACATATTTAACCTGACGGGAATTTATAGAATAAGCAATTGCTGAATAGGGATTGTATAATGGTATTGATGGAATATCATTAATATCAATTATGATGATATCTGCCCTTTTCCCTTTTTCAATTGAACCTATTTCTTTAAAATTTAAACAAAAAGACCCATAAAGTGTTGCCATTTTTATAATCTCTTCAGCAGGCAATACACCAGGTTCTAAATTAACCCCTTTTTGTAAAAGTCCTGCTATTCTCATTGCTTCAAACATATCAAGATTATTATTTGAGGCAACTCCATCAGTTCCAATTGATACCCTGATTTTTTTATCAATCATTTTTTTAACAGGAGCAATTCCTGACCCTAATTTTAAATTACTTTCAGGATTATGAGAAATAGAAACATTTTTCTCCTTTAAAATTTCAATATCCTCATCATCAAGCCATACAGTATGAACAGCAAGAATTTTTTCAGATAAAATTCCATTTTTATAAAGGTATTTAACAGGCGATGTTCCAAATTTTTTGTATATTTCTTCATACTCATTTTTTGTTTCTGATAAGTGAATATGTATTATTGTATCATATTTTTCAGAAATTTCTTTACATTTTTTTAAAGTTTGCAAAGAGCATGTATATATAGAATGAGGGGCTATCCCCGGATGTATTATTTTATTATTTCTATAATTCTTTATAAAATTCTCTGCAATTTCTATTGCTTCATTTGAATTTTTAAAATATGGTGTTTCAAATTCAAGTATTCCTGGTGTTATAAAGCCTCTTATTCCTGAATCCTCACAGGCTCTTGCAATTTCCTCACAAAAAAAATACATATCACAAAAAGAAGTTGTCCCTGAAAGGAGCATTTCTGCAATACCAAGGAGTGAAGAATAATAAATGAAATCTTTTGATAAAAACTTTGATTCAATTGGCCATATGTATTCTTTCAGCCATTTTTCAAGGGGAATGTCATCTGCAACCCCCCTTAAAAATGTCATCGGTACATGTGTATGGGTGTTAATAAGACCTGGCATAATTATAGAATTTTTTGCCTCTATCTTTATTTTATAATCCTTTTTTTTGTATTTTCCTTCTCCTACTTCTTTTATTCTCTCACCTTCAATTAAAATATAACCTTCTTTAATATCCTTTGAACTAACTTTGAGGATAATTCCACCTTGAATTAGTATCATTTTAAAATTAAGGCGGCGCCCGGAATCGAACCGAGGTAAGCGGTTTTGCAAACCGCTGCCTGAGCCACTCGGCCACGCCGCCAAATTGAGTTTATAATTTTAACCTTTTTTGCAATTTTTTTCAAATAAAGTTTATAATATGAAACTATTTAAAAATATGAGAAGGATACTTATAGTTGATGACGATGAGAGTATAAGAATGATTTTTAAAAAGGTTCTTGAAAATTCAGGATATGAGGTTGAAACTGCTTCTAATGGAATTCAAGCATTGGGTATTCTTGAGAATGAGAAATTTGATATTTACATTCTTGATTTGAAAATGCCTGAAATGGATGGTATTACACTTTTAGAAGAAATAAAAAAAAGAGGTTATGAAGGTATTCCGATAATTTTAACTGCTTATGGAGATAAAGATAGTGCTCTCGCTGCATTAAAACTCGGAGCATACGATTTTCTTGAAAAGCCAATAAGCATAAATGATTTAAAATTTTCTATTCAAAGAGCAATTGAGAAAAAGGAACTATTGGAGGAAAATGTAAAATTAAGGGAATATCATAAGATAAATAAAATTATAGATGAGATTTTTAATTTTTTTGAAGAGGAAGAGTTTTTAAAGAATTTTCCAAGAATACTCGTAAATGAACTAAATCTTGAGAGTGCAATGATATACATATATAAACCCCTGGAGAAAGTTTATTTTTATCCAAGGTTTATCCCTGAAATTGAAAAATTTATAGAGAAAGTTAAAGAAGAGTCTTTTTTAGTTCAAGATGTTTATATGTTCCAGAGGATTTCACCCTGTGAAGGAGTTGAGTCAATTGTTTCAGTTAAATCTTTTTTCCCTTTTATAGAAAGAGAAGTGGAGACTTTTCGGGTAATTATAAAAGAGGGAGAAATTTTTTGGAAGCATCTTTTGCTTAAAGAGAAATTAAAAGAAACCCTTGATAAATTAAAAGTATATCATCTCTCTGCCCTTAAGACAGGCAGGATTTCAGTTATTGGGGAAATAAGTAATATATTAATAAAAAATCTTGAAGAGCCTTTGAAAGACCTTGAGATTGCCCTCTCTTTTTTAGAATCCCGTGAAGATTTGAGAGAAAAAGAAGAAATCTTTAAAGCGTTAAATAATTTAAAAAAGTTTTTTTATAGTTTTAAAGACCTTGTAAAAACTTCGCCCCTTAAAAGAAAAAAAACAAAGATAGGCGAGATCATAAATATGTGTTATGAAATCCTTTTACCAAATTTTAAAGATTTAAAAGTTTCTTTTTGGAGAGAAGGTGTAGAAGAAGTGGAAATAGATGCTTTTGGAGAACTTTTAGAACATGTTTTTATGCATCTTTTTTTAAATTCTCTTGATGCAATGAAAGAAGGAGGAAAACTTATAGTCAGAATTTCTGAGGAGGAGGATATTGTTAAGATAGAAGTGATGGATACAGGATATGGGATCCATGAGGAAATAAAGGATAAAATATTTGAGCCCTTTTTTACAACAAAAAAAGATGGGCTTGGTTTAGGTCTATTTTTTGCAAAAAATGTAATAGAGATGCATGGTGGAAAGATTTATTTTGAAAGTGAAGAAGGGGTTGGAACAACTTTTTATATAATTTTACCTAAAAGATGGGAAGGATTATAGAAATAATTTTTATTTTATTTATACTTGTTTTAACATTTCCCTTCTGGATTGTAATAGGGATATTGATAAAACTGGAAAGTAACGGTCCTGTATTTTTTACTCAGGAAAGGGTTGGG
The DNA here is from genome assembly GCA_965649125.1 of Caldifarciminota bacterium. Lineage (GTDB taxonomy): Bacteria > Hydrothermota > Hydrothermia > Hydrothermales > Hydrothermaceae > JBDRZD01. The sequence continues at coordinate 48,429 of CBFGJO010000005.1, forward strand.
AAGGATTTGAAGATTTTTAAAATATACAAATTCAGGACAATGTATCTTGACCAGGAGGAAAGACTTAGGGATTATTTAAGAAAAAATTATAAAGCAAAAAAAGAATGGGAGAATTATAGAAAACTTAAAAGTTTTGACCCAAGGGTTACAAAGATTGGGAAGATATTAAGAAAATTCAGTTTTGATGAAATTCCCCAGATTTTGAATGTGATAAAGGGAGATATGAGTTTTGTTGGTCCAAGACCATATTTAAAAGAAGAGGTTGTTTATATACCCCCTGAAAATTATGAGATATTCAAAGTGAAACCGGGTATTACAGGACCATGGCAGGTTAGTGGAAGAAATAAGATACCTTTTAATGAGAGGATAAGTATTGAAAGGGAATATGTAAGGACAAAAAATTTATTTAAGGATATTTGTTATCTTTTTAAAACAATAAATTCAATAGTAAATGGAGAAGGAATATGAAAAAAAGTAAAAAAAGAGTAAAAAAATATGTATATGTTTTTGGAGGTGGAAAAGCTGAAGGAAATGCAAAAATGAGGGATCTCCTTGGAGGAAAAGGTGCTGATTTACATGAAATGTCAAGAATAAAGATAAATGTTCCTCCTGGATTTACAATCACCACAGAAGCGTGCATATACTATTTTGAAAAGGGGTGCTTTCCTGAGGAACTTTATGATCAGATTAAAAAAGGAATGAACTTTCTTGAAAAAGTAACAGGCAAAAAGTTTGGTGACCCAAAAAGTCCGTTACTTGTTTCAGTAAGAAGTGGAGCAAGGGTTTCAATGCCCGGAATGATGGATACAGTTTTAAATCTCGGGATAAATGACGAGATAGTTGAGGGACTTGCAAAGTTAACAAAAAATAAAAGATTTGCTTTAGATGTTTATAGAAGATTTATACAGATGTTTTCTGATGTTGTTAGAGGTGTTCCAAGGGAAAAATTTGAAGAAGTTTTAAATAAAAAAAAGAAAGAAAAGGGTATTCAGTTTGATACAGAATTAACTGAAAATGATCTTGAAGAGATTGTGAAAAAATATAAAGAAATATATAAAAGGTATAAAAGTGAAGAATTTCCAGAAAATCACTGGGAACAGCTTTATTCAGCAATAGAAGCAGTTTTCAATTCCTGGAATAATAAAAGAGCAATAGAATATAGAAGACTTTATAATATTCCTGATACATGGGGAACTGCTTGCAATATCCAGACAATGGTTTTTGGAAATATGGGGCCTGATAGTGCAACAGGTGTTGCTTTTTCCAGGAACCCTTCAACCGGTGAAAAAGAAGTATTTGGAGAGTACCTTTCAAATGCCCAGGGGGAGGATGTTGTTGCAGGGATAAGGACGCCAAGACCTATTTCTGAGATGGAAAAGGAGATGCCAAAATCTTACAGAGAACTTATTAAAATTTTTGAAAAACTTGAAAAGCATTATAGGGATATGCAGGATATGGAATTTACAATAGAAAAAGGTAAAGTATATATGCTTCAAACAAGAAAGGGTAAAAGAACTCCAAGAGCAAATGTTAAAATAGCAGTTGATATGGTGAAAGAGAAAATCATTAGAGAAGAAGAGGCTCTAATGAGGGTTTCTCCTTCTGATATAGATCATCTTCTTCATCCACAGATTCCTTCATCATTCAAAGGAACTCCTATAGCAAAAGGGCTTCCTGCTTCCCCTGGTGCTGCAAAAGGGAAAGTGATATTTAATGCTGATAAAGCCTATGAACTTGGTTCAAGAGGTGAGAGTGTAATCCTTGTCAGGTTTGAGACTTCTCCTGATGACATTCATGGAATGGCAAAGTCAAAAGGGATATTGACTGCAAGGGGAGGGATGACATCCCATGCAGCAGTCGTTGCAAGAGGTATGGGAAAACCATGCGTTGTTGGATGTGAATCAATTAGTATAGACTATACAAGAGGAATCTTTGAGGTTGATCAAAAAGTTATCAAAGAAGGTGATATAATTACAATAGATGGAACAACAGGTAATATTTATCTTGGAGATGTTCCGCTTGAAATGCCTGAGATGTTTCCCGAACTTGATGAACTTTTAAAATTTGCTGATAAAATAAGGAGGCTTGGTGTTAGAGCAAATGCTGATACACCAAAAGATGCCAAGAAGGCACTTGAATTTGGAGCAGAAGGAATAGGACTTTGTAGAACAGAGCATATGTTCTTTGAAGGAGAAAGAATATATACGATGCAGGAGATGATACTTGCGGATAATGAAGAAGAAAGAAGGAAGGCACTTGATAAACTTCTTCCACTTCAAAGAGATGATTTTTATGAAATATTTAAAGTAATGGATGGTCATCCTGTTGTTATAAGAACACTTGATCCACCACTTCATGAATTTTTGCCAAAGGATAATGAGAGTATTAAAGAACTTGCTGAAAGAATGAATAAAAAGTTTGAAGAGGTAAAAAAGAAAGTTGAAGCGCTTCAGGAAGTGAATCCAATGCTTGGGCATAGGGGATGCAGACTCGGTATTACCTATCCTGAAATTACAGAGATGCAGGCAAGAGCAATATTTGAGGCTACTGCAAAAGCGCTAAAAGAAGGGATTAAGGCTATACCGGAGATTATGATCCCTGTTGTTGCGACTCCAGAAGAACTTGTTCTTCAAAAAGAGATTGTTGATAAAGTTGCAAAAGAGGTTATGGAAAAAGAGGGAATTAATATAAATTATACTGTTGGAACGATGATAGAGATTGCAAGGGCATGTATTGTTGCTGATAAAATTGCAAAGCATGCTGCCTTCTTTTCATTTGGAACAAATGACCTAACACAAACTGTATATGGTTTTTCAAGGGATGATATAGGTAAATTTTTAGCACCCTATATAGAAAAAGGGATACTAAAGGCTGACCCTTTTGTGATAATAGACCAAGAAGGTGTTGGTGAGTTCATGAAGATTTGTATTGAGAAAGGCAAAAAGGCAAATCCAGATTTAAAAATAGGTATATGTGGTGAACATGGTGGTGAACCAGAGTCTGTAAAATTCTGTCATAAAATAGGACTTACATATGTAAGTTGTTCACCCTATAGAATTCCAATTGCAAGATTTGCAGCAGCACAGGCGGTTCTTGAAGAAAAACAAAAAATAAAAGATGAAGATAAATGAGAAAAAATTAAGGATTATATTTTTTTCTTCTGTAACACTTTTTGTATTTACAATATATCTTTTAACAACAGCACCTACAGTTGTTTTCTGGGATGTTGGTGAATTCCTTGCAACTTCTTATATCCTTGGTGTTCCACATCCACCAGGAACCCCACTTTATGTAATCCTCGGTAGATTCTTTTCTCTTCTTCCCTTACATTTAAATACAATCAAAAAAATAACACTTATTGCAATTCTTTCAGGAGCCTTTTCAGCAGGATTTGCTTATATAATTGTAGTTAAAGTAATTGATTTATTTAGAGGAAATGTTTCAAGATGGATAAGTCATTTATCAGGAATTGTTGCAGGACTTGTATCTTCATTTGCCTATACAACCTGGTGGTCAAGCATTGAAGCAGAAACTTATTCACCCTCAAATTTTTTAATGCTTTTATCAACCTATCTTGTACTACTATGGTGGGAAAATAGAGAAAAAAAGGATTCTCTTAGATATCTTATTTTGATAATCTATCTTTTAGCACTTGGTTCAGGAATACATCTTTCCGCTCCTTTTATATTTCCCGCACTGTTTGTTTTTGTTTTATTTACAAAACCTGAAATAGTTATTGATTTTGAACTTCTTGGCACAATTTCATCCTTTTTGATACTTATTTCAGCAATCTTTCCTACTTTTACACCACCTTCCTGGGGAAAAGCAATAGTTTTTTATATTCTGGGGGTAGCAGGAGGGAGTGTATTCCTTTATGCGAAAAAACATTTTAAAGAGTTTGGACTTAAAGAAGGGTTTTTCTTTGGAGTAGTTGTAACTTCAATTGTTTGTGCTTATATGGGTTATATTTTTCCCTTTGTAATTTTTTCAATCCTCACTTTTTTAATTATTTTTATCTCGGGTAAATTGTATCTTGAGTATAAGGGAGTAAGTTTAATTCTTGCACTGATTGCAATTTCAGCAGAATTCTATCTTATAATAAGAGCTTATCACAATCCCTCAATAAATGAATCTGATCCAAAAACATGGCAGGCATTCTGGGATGTCCTTTTAAGAAAACAATATCCACCTGCTGATGTATTTCCAAGGAAAATACCATTTTTTGAACAGTTAAAACTTTTCTGGACATACTTTGCAGGAAGACCCGGGGATATAGGTATGCCCCCGCAATATGTTCCTTTAATTTTTATTTTAGGATTTATAGGTTTTGCATTGCATATTGCCTATGAAAAAAAGAGTTTTTCTCTTCTTGGAACAGCACTCATTTTAACAACACTTGGTCTTATTTTTGTTTTAAATTTAAAATACTCAGCAACAGACCCAAGAGCTTATATACCTGAAGAACTCAGGGAGGTAAGGGATAGGGATTACTTTTTCATACCGGGTTTTTTCTATTTTGGAATTTATGCAGGAATAGGATTTTTTGGTGTTTTCAAACTTGCAATAGAAAATTTAAAGTTTTTCAGGAAAGTAAGTGTGTATATCGCTTTAATCTTTGCTCTAATTTTACCATTCTGGCAGCTCTCTGCCTATTATAAAATGGTTGATAGGTCAAGGAATTATTCATGTGAGGATTATGCTTACAATCTTTTAAACTGCGTCCAGGATGGCGGCGTCCTTTTTACAAATGGAGATAATGATACATTTCCTTTATGGTGTGCCCAAGAGGTTCTCGGAATTAAAAAATCGGTAATCATTGCAAATTTATCCCTTTTAAATACAAACTGGTATAATAAACAACTTAAAAAACTTGGTGTTCCTTTTTATTTCACAGAAGAAGAAATGGATAAACTCACGCCCTTTATAGGACCTGATGGAGAAATTGTACTTGTAAGAGATCTTGTGATAAGGGATATGCTTGCAGCAAATTTTGGCTATGAGCTTCCAAAGGATCAAAAAGAATATATTAACCTTCCAAGGATTGGTTTAAGATTTCCAAAGATATATCTTTCTCCTCCAGAAGAGTTTGCAAAAAAAGTTATAGAAGGTAAAAGTCCAAAATTACCTATATATTTTTCAATAACCTGTGAGACAAAAGTTTATAAAGGATTTAAAAATTATTTAATTCTTGAAGGGATGGTCTATAGAGTTGTTCCTTATAAAGTAAATACTGAAACACCGCTTGGCTATGCGGTTGATATAAACAAAACAGATTCACTGTTTTTCAAAGTTTTTAAATACAGGGGATTTACTGATGAAAATAAGTTTTTCATTGATAGAACCCATCAGAGAATCCTCTCAAATTACCGTGCACCTCTTACTGTTCTTGCAATTCTTTATTTTGAAAAAGGTGATGTAGAAAAGGCAATAAAGACAATTGAATTTGCTTTGAATTTTGAGGGTA
>CBFGJO010000006.1:0-52922 GCA_965649125.1 Caldifarciminota bacterium
ATTGCGCGGACAATTCTTAAGTTATATGAAAATAAGAGATTAGGTGAAGATATGGGAAAGAAAGGTAGAAATTATGCAGAGCAATTCTTTGATAGAAAGAAAAGTATTCAAAAATATTTAAATCTCATTTCAAATCTTTAAAGGAGAATATCTATGGATTATCTTAACTATTACATAAACAAAACAATTCTTGTAACAGGAGGGGCAGGTGCAATCGGGAGCAATCTTGTGAGAGCCCTTTCAGAAATTGGTTCAAAACTTGTTATTGTTCTTGATGATTTATCATCTGGATATGAATGGAATATACCTTCTGCACCAAATATTTTATTTGTTAAAGGAAGTGTAACAGATGATATTGTATTGAAAAGGGTTTTTCAGGAAAATCCTGAAATTGTTTTTCATCTTGCAGCATTTTTTGCCAATCAGAATTCAGTTGACTATCCTGAGAGGGATTTACATGTTAATGGACTTGGAACTCTTAAGGTTCTTGAATATTCAAATTTCTGTAAAGTTGAAAAATTTATTTATGCATCTTCAGGATGTTCTATATATGGAAGCCAGGCTCCTCTTCCTTTAAAAGAAGAATTTATGTCAATGGATTTAAGCACACCTTATCAAATTACAAAAATGCTTGGTGAACTTTACTGCAATTTCTTTTACCATCATTATGGATTAAAAATAGTTAAAACAAGATTTTTTAATTCCTATGGACCAGGAGAAGTTCCTGGACAATATAGAAATGTTATTCCAAACTTTATTTACTGGGCAATGAAAGGGCTGCCTCTTCCTATAACAGGAACAGGAGAAGAAACAAGGGATTTTACTTATGTAGGTGATTTAGTTGACGGTCTTTTACGAGCAGGTTTTTACGAATCTGCAATTGGTGAGGCGATAAATCTTGCATCCGGAAGGGAGATAAAAATTATTGAACTCGCTAATTTGATAAACAAACTAACAGGAAATACTGCAGGATTGAAATTTGTAGAAAGAAGGAAATGGGATACAAAGAGCCGATTACTTGCTTCTATTGAAAAAGCAGAAAAGTTGATAGGATATAAACCCAAAATGAAGTTTGAAGAAGGAATAAAGGTAACTATTCAATGGTTTAAGAATAATTGGGAGTTTATTGAGAAATCAGCCGATTTTGGTCCAGGAATTTCTTCAGCTGTTAGGGAATTTTATAGAAGATGAAATTCTTAATCGTTTTCGGAACCCGTCCAGAAGCGATAAAACTTTATCCTGTAATAAAGGAGTTAAAGAAACACAGCAAAGCAGAAGTCAAAATATGTGTTACTGCCCAGCATAGAGAAATGTTAGACCAGGTGTTAAATCTTTTTAAAATAGTTCCTGATTGTGATTTAAACATAATGAAGAGGAATCAGGAATTATTTGATGTTACAATTTTTGCCTTGAAGGGACTAAAAAGCATATTTAAAAAAGAAAAGCCCGATATTGTTATTGTACAGGGAGATACAACTACTTCATTTGTTGCCGGACTTGCAGCCTATTATCTCAAAATCCCGGTTGCTCATGTAGAAGCCGGTTTGAGAACCTACAATAAGTATGCACCCTATCCGGAAGAGGTAAACAGGCATCTCTTGGGTGTGCTTGCAGATTATCATTTTGTTCCAACAGAGCAGGCAAAAAATAATTTATTAAAAGAAGGCATACCGGAAAATAGAATCTGGATTACTGGAAATACCGTTGTAGACGCACTTTTAGAAGTGAAGAGTATACTACAATTAAAAGAAAAAAGAGAATACTGGTTAAAATATTTCAAAGAGAAATTTAATATTGTTTTGTCTCTGGAAAAAGATGGTTCAAATAGAACAAAATTAATACTTGTAACAGCTCACAGGAGAGAAAGTTTTGGAGAGGGGTTCAAAAATATATGTATGGCATTAAAAGAAATTGCAGAAAAAAGAAAAGATGTAATATTAATTTATCCTGTTCATCTCAATCCCAATGTCCAGAAACCTGTCAAGGAAATTTTAGACAAAATGTCAAATGTTTTTCTCATAGAACCTCTTGAATATGAGCCATTTGTTTTCTTAATGTTAAATTCTTATCTCATTCTTACAGATTCAGGAGGTATTCAAGAGGAGGCTCCATCACTTGGTAAACCTGTTCTGGTTATGAGAAACACAACTGAAAGACCAGAAGGGATTCAGGCTGGAAGTGCAAAGTTAGTTGGGACAGATAAACAAAAAATTGTGAATGGGGTGCTGGAGTTACTGGATAACAGATCAGTTTACGAAAGAATGTCAAAAGCAGTTAATCCTTACGGAGATGGTAGGGCAGGTAAAAGGATTGCAAAAATATTAATAAAACTCCCCATTTACACCTCGGGGGTGTAAGTTGGTTTTGGAAAAACAGAAACTTTATAAGCGCATTGACTTTACTCTTGTTTTTATTACAGGTATTTTGATTGCTCATTTTCTTTCTTTCAACAATTTATTATTTTATATTTTTTTACCTTTTCTGTGTGGGTTAATATGGGTTTTTTTTATGGATGCTGTAGGGATTTATGAATTTGAAAATATGAATAATTTTAAAAAAAGTTTTAATCATTTTCTGCTTTCTTTATTTTTCATTGCCTTTATTTATTTATTGATATTTTTTTGGTTTAAAGAAAGTGTAAAAAGATTTTTAATTCTTCAATTTTTATTCAGTTCTTTATTAATTTTTATTTTTAAATTAATTTTTATAAAAGGCAAAATATTAAATAGGTTCAAGAAAAAAATTATTATCATTTCAGAGGAGCCAGAAAGAATAAAGGGTTTCATTGAGAATATTCCCGAATATGAAATAGTGTCTGTAATAAAATATAGGTATGAAAAACCGAATGGAGGAATGCTGAAAGAAGAGGATAATGCTTATGAGATAATCACGGATTATGGCAACCAGATTAGAGATTATAAAATAAAATATTTTGAAGAGATATATGAAAAGATTACAGGTAGAATCTCGCTTGATTTTATTAAAAATGAGAGATATTTAAAGGAATTTTTAAAAAAAAGCGAAAAGGCAAAATATTTTGAATTATCAAAGAGAATTTTTGATATAACTGGCGGGGTAGTTGGAGGTGTTATATATCTTTTAATATTTCCTTTTATAGCAATCCTTGTTAAAATTGATTCAGAAGGTTCTTTATTTTATAAACATAAAAGGACAGGTAAAAATGGGAAAGTTTTCACTATATACAAAATAAGAACAATGGTAAAGGATGCTGAAAAAGAAAAGCCTGTTTGGGCAAAAAAGGGTGACCCGAGAATCACAAGGGTAGGGAAATTTTTAAGGAAAACAAGGCTTGATGAATTTACTCAACTCTTTAACATCTTGAAGGGTGAAATGTCAATAGTAGGACCAAGACCTGAAAGACCACAACTTGAAGAGGAAATTAAAAAACATATTCCCTATTATGAATTAAGATATTTAGTTAAACCAGGAATGGCAGGATGGGCAATGGTAAATTATGACTATGTTGATAGTATTGATGATGCAAAGATAAGACATGAATACGACCTTTATTACATAAAAAATAGAAGTATTTATATTGATTTCAAAATATTTATTCGCGCCCTTTGCTCCCTCCTCCTCTTAAAAGGCCGATAGCCGCCACCACTTACACCTCGGGGGTGTAAATGCCATGGCGTAAAATTCCATTGGTAGAGAATAGAATATATCATATTGTTTCAAGAAGTATAGAAAAATATAGGATTTTTAGAAATCGAAAAGATTATGAGAGAATGAGAGAGCTTTTGAAATATTATCAAGTTAAAAAGCCTTCTACTAAGTATTCTATATATTTAGAAATTAAAAATAAGAAAAAAATTTTGCAGGAAGACCTTGTTGAAAATGAAAAACTTGTTGAGATTATTGCGTATTGTCTCATGCCTACTCATATACATCTTGTATTGAAACAAGTTATAAAAGATGGTATTTCAATATACATGGGTAGGGTACTGAATAGTTATGCAAAATATTTTAATACAAAGTATAAGAGAAAAGGACCTCTTTTTGAAAGCAGATTTAAGAGTATTGAAGTTGAAACTACAGAAGGGCTTTATCATCTTACAAGATATGTTCATTTAAATCCTGTTACCGCTTATTTAGTCCAAAACCCTGAGGATTGGCGTTTTTCTTCTTACAAAGAGTTTATAAATGAGGTAGACATAGATGAAAAAATTTGTAATTTTGATTTCTTTTTAGAAATAAATAAAGAGGAGTATAAAGATTTTGTGATCTCAAGAAAAGATTATCAAAAAGAATTAGAAAAAATTAAGCACCTTTTTTTAGAATAAATTTTTTTAACACCTCGGAGGTGTAAATTATGAAGGGGTGGATTTTAAATATAATAATTATTGGAGGGCTTTATTCCCAAGTTGGAAGGGTTGCGAGTTTGCTTGAGATACCTGTGGCTAATTTCCCTGAAAGTGTTACTTCTTCCTATTATTTTGGCAATGATTTTTCAATGGCTTTGAATCCAAATGATGAGCATTTCTTTGATATGGATTATATTCATTTTAATGTTTATTTCCTTGAGAAATTTGGCGCAGGAATTAATTTTTTCACTACAAGAGAGATCGGTATTGATTTCATTTATAGGTTCTTTTCTGCACCAAATGTTCCATCAATTGCTTTTGGAGTTAGAAATCTTACTTATGCAAGGTATATAACCTCGGCTGGTGGTAAACCACCTGATGGTGGATTTAAAGACGAAAACTACACGGGTAAAAAAAGGAGGAACCCTGAAATTTTTTCTATTTTTATTGTTTCCTCATATAACATAAAAGACTATAATTTTCATTTTGGTATTGGAAGGGGTGAATTTGTTGGATATGGTCCTCATAGCAAATATTTAAATACAGATGTTTTTGTAGATACATACCATGAACTTGCTCTTGGTATTTTCACAGGCTTTGAGTATAAATATTCTGAAAGGTTTAACTATATTGTTGAAATTGACGGAAGAGACTTAACCTTAGGACTTAAGGGGAAATACGGGATGATTAGTTATTTTTTTGAAATTACAAAACTTGAATTATGGATATGGAGGGCAAAGTCTTTATATCCAAGGATTGCTTTTGGCTGGATGATCAGAATTAAATAGAAATTTCTATTACTAAAATTCTTCCCTACATTCCCTACACCTCGGGGGTGTAAATTCCATATTCCATGGTAGTAGGGTAGTAGAGATTATGAAATTAAAAATGGATAAAGAAGAGGATGAATTTAAGGTGCTTAAAATAAAATAGTTATTTGACATTTTTTGATAAAATGTTTATAATTTAAAATTATTTTAGGAGGTGAGAGGTATGAACGGTATAAAAAGGATGGTGTGGGTTCTTATAAGTGCAGGTCTTCTTCTTGCCTCTGAAAAAATAATAAGGATATATCTTCCTACATGGGACGATATTGTGAAAGAATTTAGGCCCATATTCGGTAAAAATTTTCCAGAAGTTGTTGCTGGAAGACCTTATGAATGGTATGATTTTATTGTTTATGATGAAGATGTTTCAAAGATAAAAAGTGCTGGTATTCCCTGTGAAGTCATAATTGATGACCTTGATAAAGTTAAAGAACTTGTAAAAGGGCAGTATCATTCCTATGACCAGATTAAACAGATTTTACATCAGATGCAATCATCCTATCCATCCCTTGCAAAAGTTGAAAGTATAGGTCCTTCTTATCAAGGTAGATGGATTTACGGGATTAAGGTTTCTGATAATGTTAATATTGATGAAGATGAAACAGAACTTGTTTTTTCAGGATGTCATCATGCAAGGGAATGGGCAAGTATTGAAACTGCTTTATTTATTGCAGATACACTTTTAAGAGGCTATGGTAGTGACCCTGTAATAACCCAGATTGTCAATACAAGAGAAATATGGGTATTCCCGATTATAAATGTTGATGGATATGTTTATGATTATCCAGCTGGAAATTATTGGAGAAAAAACAGGCAACCCTTTCATAATGCTATAGGAACTGATTTAAATAGAAATTACAATGGAACATGTGAAACTGATGCAAGAGGTGGATGGGGATGGATACCCGCAGGTGGTTCTGTTACACATTATCCTTCAAATGATGTATTCTGTGGATTTAAAGGATTTTCAGCACCTGAGATAAAAGCCTATTCATATTTTTTAAAGGCAAGGCATGCTGTTGGAATAATTGATTTTCACTCCTATTCAGAACTTGTTCTTGGTGCATGGGGACATGTATCTGATCCAACTCCTCACAGCACATGGTATACATCAATAGGTCAGGGTATTGCTTCAAGAATACAGAGGCTTTCTGGTGGATATTATACTTATCAAACTGCATACCAGCTTTATCCAACATCAGGTGGTTCAATTGACTGGGAATATGGATGGAGTCATTTTTCAAATGGTTTTCCATGTCTTGCATATGTGAATGAAATTGGAACACAGTTTTATCAACCTACTTCACAGTTAGACCATATAATGAGGCAGAATTTTAAAGGTGCATTATTTTTGATGCAAAAAGGAGACTCTATAAGAAATTATATGACATGTTTTGTTCCTATGCCAAAAATTCATCCTATGGATACAGTTGGGCCTAACTTTAACTTAATATGGCATCCAAAGAATAAGGAAACAAATGACCCTCTCTACTGGGAGATTATGAAGTATCAGTATCCAATTCCTCAAAATGAAAGTTTTGAATCAGGAACAAATCTTTGGAATTTACAGAATTTTACACTTTCAACTGCCAGAAAACATACAGGAAACTATTCTTTATTTGCAGGAAATGCAAATAATGTAAGAGCACAGGCAGTTACAAAATATCCATATTTTGTTAAACCCGGTGATTCCCTTACTTTCTGGATATGGTATTCCCTTGAGTTAGAATATGATGTTGCAATTGTTGAGGTATCAGAAGATGGAAGGGATTGGTATCCCTTGGTTTCTGAAAGATGGAATGGCAATTCAAATCAATGGGTAAGGTATGCTTATTCTTTAAACCAGTGGGCTGGTAAATCCTTATATTTCAGATGGAGGGTTATGACCGATGATAATACACTCAATGAAGGATTCTATATTGATGATATTTATCCCACTCCTAACTGGCAAACTATTCAGACCGTTGCAACCCAGATTTATGATACAGTTTATAATTTTACAAATACACCTGATGGAACATATTATTTCAGTGTAAGGGGATATAATAGCCAATTTGGATGGGGAAATTGGAGTACCCTTGAAGAAGTTGTTGTTAGTTCAACAAAGGTTTCCGAAAATGATAAATTACCTTATGATTTAAAGATTATCTCAGGGAAAAATATAAAGATTCTTTATTCCTCTAAAGAAGTTCTTCCATTAAGGATTTACTTCTATGATTTATCAGGAAGAGTTGCAAAGTCTTATAATTTTGAAAAATCTCAAAATTCAGGTAAGATAATTTTGAATCCTGTACTTCCAAAGGGAATTTATATAATAGAAGTTAAAGGGAAAGAAAAGAAGACCGAAAAGGTACTGCTCATTAAATAATTTAAATTTTAATTTAAAAATTTTAGGGAGGAAAGATGAAAATAGTAGAAATATTTTTAATAAATTTAATTTTGTGGAAAGGTGATTTTAAAAGTTTGGCACCAAGGCAATTGTATGATTATAAAGTTTTGATTCATTTAACTGATGATAAATTGATTTTAAAAGGAAATCCCAAAGACGAAGGTTTTTCAGCAGCATGGTTATATTTACCTGAAAATTTAAAAATTTTGCCTTCTGATACACTTTTTATAAAAATAAAGGTGAATAAAAATACTGTAAGATTGAGATATTTTTATCTTTCAGAAGATGAAAGGGTTTATCTTTTAGGAATAAAATACATTGGAAGTTCAAAGGAATGGCAGGAAATTTCTATCCCTTTGAATTCTGCAAAGGCTTTTTATAGTAATTTCCCTTGGTCTCTTTTGCCTCGCAAAAAGCCGTCAATGTATATCTTTATAGAGAATAACTATCCAGGTGATTTTGATGTTGAATTAAAAAATGTTGAATTAAGGGGCATAAGGAGAGAAAAATGAAAAAAATTTTGTTTATTTTAATTTCAATTGGTTTTGTTTTTTCATCACCTCCATGGATACCAAATGTAAGGGTGAGCACTGATGTCCCATGGGATACATTGAATCAGGGTGAATCATGTTTTGCATTGTGGAAGGATTCAATATACTCAATATGCAATACCGCAGAGAGGGGTTCTGTTCCTATTGCCCCTTATTCTTATTCCTTCAATGGAGGCACAAGTTTTACCCAGATTCCATTCACAGATGCATCAACAGGGATTATATGGCATACTGATCCTGTAATAGGTGTGGATGACTCAGGACATGTTCATATGATAATTCAATTCAGTACTTCCCTTTTAAGACATTATCTTTCAAGGAATGGAGGGCTTACATGGCATGATACCACCAATGTTACAGGTTCAGGTGTTGATAAGCCATGGATGGTTGTGAATAAAAATGAAATTTATATTACATGGCAACAGGTTTCAGGTAATACAGGGGTAAGGCTTGCAAAATCAACAGATTATGGGAATACATTTTCACAATGGGAAATAATAAATAAGACAGGTATAACAGCACTCACAATGGATGATAATGAGGTTTTACATCTTGCGCTTGTTGCATGGAATGATGGAGTTTATTATTCAAAATCTTATGATAAAGGACAAACATGGACAACACCTATGTATCTTTCTAATTATTATTATCAGCAGAGTTATGGAGATAGAGCACCAATAAATTCAATAGCAGTAAAGGGAAATGTTATATTTATTACATGGGTTGATACAAGGTATTCAGGATGGGATATCCTTGCAATGAGGTCAGAAGATGGAGGAAATACATGGACAGGTCCTTTTATTGTCAATGAAGTTATTTCAGGGGGGCAGTGTAAAGGATGGGCAACATTTGACCCGTTTGGTGGTTTACATGTGACATATTACCATACACCTGACTGGCCTACAAACGAGTACAGTCTTTTTTCTTTCTGGCACAGATTTTCTGCGGATAGTGGAAAGACATTTTATCCTTCAAAACAGGTTTCTGATGTTTCTTTCAGAAGCTGGGCTGATTTTATGGGTGAGTATCATATATGTCTTGCAGATAGTAATTATGTATATGCAATATGGACTGATGGAAGGAATGGTGATGATAATGACCTTTATTTCTCAAAGGCACTTTTATCACAACTTAAAATCAAGGAGAAAATGAATTTAGAAATTGTAAAGGATTTAAAAATAAGAACAATTGTGAAAGATAAAGATTTTTATAAAATTTTCAAAGATAAAAGTTTTATCCTTTATGATGTACAGGGGAGAAAAATCAGAAATTTAAAGAAAGGTGTAAATTTTCTTAAATATGAGGATAGGGGAAATTATCTTAAAATAATAAAAATTTTTGATTAAGGGGTTAAAATGGTTATCTTTATCTTAATGTTTTTATTGAAAGTCCCTTTTATTTATGAGGCTTATGAGGATTCTGTCTTAAAAGGAATTTTTAAAGAAAAAATAAAGGGGTATGAAGATACATTATCAGGCGAATTTTTAAATATAAAGGTAAATTCTGATAATTCTCCATATTTGCAGAATGAAGAACAAATCCTTTGTAATCCCTTGAATCCAAATAATCTTGTGGCAGTGTGGAGGGATTTCAGACTTGGCTATAGACAGGTTGGTGTTGGATATTCTTTTAATAAAGGGAATACATGGACAGATAAACTTCTTGGTTATGGTTTGAGCCCTTATCCATGGGATTCTGACCCTGGGATTACCTGTGATAAATATGGAAACTTTTATGCAGTTGTTTTAAGTTTTAAACAAATTGGTGATTCAAATGCTCTTTGTGTTTACAGGTCTTTTGATGGAGGGATAAATTGGGATGGTCCTTATATTGCGGTTGGTCCAAGTTATTCAAATTTTGAAGATAAAGAACTTATTACATGTGATAGAACAAATAGTTCCTATTCAGGAAATCTATATATTTCATGGACAAGGTTCTGGGAAACAAATATTTATCTTGTAAGGTCAACAAATCAAGGTATTACATGGTCACAACCTGTAATGGTTTCTGACATTTCATCTACTCAATGGTCGGTTCCTGCAGTTGATAAAAATGGCTATGTTCATGTTTTCTGGCTTAGTTATAATTATTCTGCAATAATGCATGATGTTTCATATAATGGAGGATTGACATTTGGTCAGGATAATATAGTTCAGTATGTTGAGGAACCTGATAGATATTTAAATGGAAATATCCTGACATTTTCATATCCAGTCCCTGTATGTGATATATATCCTTCAAGCCCTTATTATGGAACAATTTATGTGATTTATATGGACACAGGTCCTGGTGGTGACCCTGATATATTCTTAACAAAATCTATTGATGGTGGTGCTACATGGGCCCAGAGAAAAAGAGTAAATGATGACCCTATAGGAAATGGACTTGACCAATTTCATCCATGGGCCTGCATAGATTCAACAGGGATATTAACTATCTGTTTTTATGATAGAAGACTCTATTCAAACAACTGGAAGTTTGACCTATTTTTAACCCAGAGTTTTGATGGAGGAGAGAGTTTTACTCCGAATATAAGAATTACAACTGTTTCAATAAATCCGGATAGTTTTAAAGCAGGAGTTATAGGAGAATACATCGGGCTTGATTCCTATAATGGTATTCCATTTCCTCTATGGACTGATACAAGAAATGGTAATCAGGATGCCTATTTTGGTTACTATGTTGAGCAGAAAATTTCTGAGAGATATAATGGAAATAAGAGAATTTCATTAATTTTTGGAAGTAATTATTTTAAGATTTATAATAAGGATAATTATGAAAAAATTGAAATTTTCGGGATTTCTGGTAAAAAACTCAGAGAAATTAAATTAAATAAAGGAGAAAATAAAATATTTTTGAACCTTAACTCCTCTATTTATTTTTTAAAATATGGGGAAAAAATTTATAAAGTTTTAAAAATAAAACTTTAAAAAGGAGAAATTATGGAAAGAATTGAAATACTAAAAAGTATAAGCGAAATTCTTCGGGAAAACAAAATTTTAACAATTATAGCAGGTGATGGTGAAATATCCTTTGAAAAGAACTTCTATGCAGAGGATGGCGGAATTCTATATGTACTTATTCATGATGAAAAAATCCTTGATAATATAAGAAAAAATGGGAAATGTTATTTTTTAATTCAGGGAGAAAAACCTGATAGAATTTTAAAGGCACTGGCAAAAGCAGAGATCCTTGGTGAACCACAAAATCTTGAAGAGATAAGAAAAATAATTTTTAGAAAATCTTTTGAAGCAATAATCCCTGTAAAAAGGTTAAAGGGAATTAAAATAGTTAGACTTTTGCCAGTAGAGGCTGAGATAACGGATTTAAAAAGGGGTAAGATTTTTTTTGAAAAGTTATCCTTAAATGATAACGATTTGAAAATTTTAAAGGAAATAAAAGAGAAGCCAAAAAAATGGTTAATATATTTTAAAGCAACAAGACCATTTGCCTTTACAGCCTCTTTTATCTCCTTAATAATAGGAACATTTTTAGCACGGGATGTTAATTTCTGGTTTTTTCTTTTAACAACTTTAGGAATCATTGCTTTTCATGCAGGGATAAATGCATTAAATGACCATATGGATTATAAGTACGAGGTTGATGACTGGCTTACAATTGGTTCAAGCAGGGTTTTGCAAGATGGACTTTTGAATGAAAAGGAACATTTAAATCTTATAATTTTTCTTCTATTTATCTCACTTATATGTGCAATAATATTAACTATTTTAAAAGGTTTTTTCCTTTTAATAATTATTTTGATAGGTGCATTTTTAGGGATATTTTATCAAATAAAACCGCTCGGTTTAAAATACAGGGGGTTTGGTGATGTTTCAGTATTTTTAGCTTTTGGTCCTTTTCTTTCTCTTGGTGCCTATTATGTTCAGACAAAGGAGTTTTCATGGCTCCCTTTTATCCTTATAATCCCTTCTGCATTGATTGTTGTTGGTATTCTCCACGCAAATAATTTCAGGGATATTGAAGAGGATGCAAGGGCAAAAGCGATAACCCCTGCAAATTTGATGGGCTATAAAATTTCTTCTTATTATTATCTTGCTCTATTATCTTTACCTTACATTTTAACAGTGATTTTCATAATTTTAAAACTACTTCCTTTCTGGACACTTATTGTTTTCTTTTCGCTTCCTAAGGCAATAAGAAATATTCACATTGCCTTTAACCCTTCTTTTTTTGATTTTGTTATGCTTGACCTTTTAACTGCAAAACTTAACACATCTTTTGGAATTTTATATTTTATAGGAATTTTGCTTGGCAAGTAATTTTAAGTCTCTTTTTAAAAGATATTTTTTTGAATTTTTTTTCTTTTACCTTTTTTATTTAAATTCTCTATATCTTTTAAAGGGTAAAATAACTTTTTTGGAAATTTTCAAATTTATATCTTCTCTTTCTTTTTTTTTAATTTTAAAAATAATTGAAGAGGAAGAAAAAGAGAGTGTCCCATTTTTTCTCTTAATTTCTTTTTTATCCAGTTTAATTTTATTTAAAAATTCTTATTTTTTAAAAAAATTTTATCTTTTATTTCTTTTTATTTCTTTTTATTTTAAAAATAAAAAATTAAAAGATTATTTGACAGAAAATTTTATATTGAAAGATATTCTTTATTCTTTTTTATATCTATATCTTTTGTTTTTTCTTTATCCCTTTAAATTCCCTTTTTATCCAGAAGTTTTTTCAATCTTTTCAGGTTTTTTCATCATTACCTTTTTGAAATTTTTTTCAGAAAAGATAAGATTTCCTTTTGAAGAAAAATTAGGGGTTATTACATATTCAAAGTATATGGGTTTTTATCCTTCCCTATTTTTTCTTTTAACTTTCTATCTTTCATCTTTTTTTATATTCCTTTCTTTCTGGGAAGGGCTATTTTTCTCTTTTGTTTTTCCTTTAATCCTTTTATTCTCTTTTTTAAAGGTTATGCTCTTTATATTTCTTAAAATTTTCAAAAAAGAAAAGGGGTTTTATCTCTTTTTAAGAAATGAAGCAAATTTTTATAAATACGGTGTTTATATCTCCTTTATAATTGAAGGAATTATAAAATTTCTAAAATTGAAAATTTAAGTTTTTTTCCTTAATAATTTATTAGATTTAAAAGGAGGTTTTTATGGATGATGATATGCAATTTTCTACAGGATGTATTCATGGACCAAAACCTTATAGGGAAATTAATACAAGGGATGTGATTCCTCCAATCCATATGTCTTCAACTTATTTCTTTGAAAGTGCAGAGCAGGGAGGTAAACTTTTTGCTTGCGAAGAAGAGGGGTTTATATATACAAGGCTTTCCAATCCAACAGTGAAAATTTTAGAGGAAAGGATGGCTTTTCTTGAAAAGGGTGAAAGTGCCTGCGCCTTTTCATCTGGTATGGCTGCAATAACAAGTGTTTTTCTTTATTTTTTAAAACCAGGGGAAAATGTTATTTATTCTGAACCTGTTTATGGTGGAACATTTGCTCTTTTTAAACTTCTAAATGAAAAATTTGGCATTAAATTTGTAGGTATTAAGGCAAATGATTTTCTGAATGAACTTAAAGATAAAATAGAAAAATATAAACCAAAACTTGTATATCTTGAAACACCCGCAAATCCTACCCTTGATATATTTGATATTGAAGAGACTTCAAAAATATGTAAAAGAGAGAATATCCCGCTTGTTGTTGACAATACCTTTGCAACTCCTTATCATCAAAGACCGATTAAAAAAGGAGCAGATGTTGTTATCCATTCACTGACAAAGTATTTAACAGGGCATTCTGACGCAATAGGCGGAATAGTTATTTCCAAGAAAGAGATAATACAGCCAATTAAAGAGCACTATCTTACCCATTTAGGAGGATGTCTTTCTCCATTTAATGCCTGGCTTAGTTTAAGGGGAATAAAAACGCTTCACATAAGGATGGAAAGACACAGTTTTAATGCTATGAAACTTGCTGAATTTTTGAGTGCTCATCCGAATATTGAAAAAGTTTTTTATCCTGGTCTTAAAAATTTTGAGGGATACAATATTGCTAAGAAACAAATGGAAAACGGATTTTCAGGTATGCTCTCTTTTATTATAAAGGGCGGAAGGGAAAAAGGGATTAAATTTTTGAACTCTTTAAGGATATGCACCCTTGCAGTTTCCCTTGGTGCAGTTGAGACCCTTGTTGAGCATCCTGCTTCAATGACCCATTCAACTTATTCAGATGAAGAACTATTAAAAGCAGGAATAAATCCTGGTCTTATAAGGGTTTCTGTTGGACTTGAAGATATAAATGATATAATAGAGGATTTTAAAAGAGCACTTAAGTGAATTATCTTGAAATTTTTAAGATAAAAAATGGGCGGACCAGGAATTGAACCTGGGACCTCCTGCTTGTAAGGCAGGCGCTCTCACCGCTGAGCTATCCGCCCTTTATTCTATTATATGAGGAGTTAAGAATATTACAATTTCCCTTTCGCTTTCTTCAGCAATATTTCCACCAAAAAGTCTTCCAATAAGTGGTATTCTTGATAAAAATGGGACCCCTTCTCTTGATGATTGAGTTTTATATTTTATCAGTCCACCAATCACAGCAGTTTCTCCATTGTTTAAAAGAACCCTTGTATTTGCATAGTTTGTGAGGATTTCAATTCCTCCTGGAAGTTGTGCACCTGGCTCTGAAACCTCAGTATTTATATCAAGTGTTATTTGCTTATTTACATTTACATGAGGAGTTACTTCAAGTCTTATCCCAACATCAACAAATTGAACTATTGGATTACCTGCAGGATCTCTTGTAATATATGGTATTCTTGAACCGCCATGAATTCTTGCCTTTTGGTTATTCAAAACACTTATTTTTGGATTTGAAATTGTCTTTACAAGTTTTCTCTGTTCATACATTGATATAACATTATCTATTAATGCTCCTCTTGAGATTATCCCAATTTTTGTAAATAAAGTTGGTGCACCAGGCATAGCACCAGGTGATGCTCCACCTGTTACTTCTCCTGCAAAACCTGTTCCTCTTAAATTCTTAATATTCCATTGAACTCCCATCTGGTCAAGAGCACCTCTGTTTATCTCAAGTATTCTTGAATCAATTGCAACCTGGTATACAGGGGTATCAATTGATTTTATAAGTGAAGCAATCTTTTCATGAACCTCTTCTATATCAGTGATTATTAATGCATTTGTTCTTTCATCAACTTCAATTTGCCCTTTACCTGTTAAAAGTTTTTGAACAGTTTTTTTTGCTTCATCTGCAACCGCGTATTGCAGGACATAAACCCTTGTTATCTGGGGTTCTAATAGTTTTGCTTCTTCCTCACTCCTTTTCCTTTTTATTTCCTCTTCCCTTATTTTTTCAGGTGGTGCAATCCTGTAAACTCCATTTTCATAAATATAAGATAGACCAACTGTCCTGAGTGCTAATTCAAATGCCTGTTCCCATGGAATATTTTCTGCTCTCAAAGTTACTTTTCCTTTTATTTCCTCTCCAAAAACAACATTTAATCCTACATACTCTGCAATTGCCTTTATAACTGTTACAATATCTGCATTTTCAAGATTTAAAGAGATTCTTATTCCTCTACTTGGTGGAGGAGCAGGAAGTGCATGAACTGTAGGTGGTGGTGCTTCTATTTCACTTGGCTCTCTTCCGGAAAGTGAAACTGGTTTAAAATTTCCTCCTGTTTCATAAAATGTTAAAACTATATTTCCATTTATTTTTTCATCTTTATAAGAAAAAGTTTTTTCAAGATTTATTACAAACCTTACAAAGTTTCCTGTTTCAAATGGCTCAATAGAAATTGTTGTAATTCCACCTGCATAAACAGTATAAATTCCAGAAGAAATTTCTGTTTTAATTCCTTGAACATCAATGAGCAGTTGTGAGGGAACTTCCCTTGAAAATATTGTATAAGATGGAGATGTTTCAGAATATAAAATTATTTTCGTGTTTTTCCCTTCTGGTTCAACCTTTATATCTTTTATTTGAGATATAAGAATTGAGACAGGTATCCCTATTAAAATTGGGAGCCTTTTTATTATTTTCATATAACCTCCTTTTTATTTTATTTTAAATAATTTATTAAAATTTTTTAAAACTTTACTTGACATTTTTAAAATTAAGCATTATAATTATATACAAAATGAATTTATTTGTCAAGGAGTAAAGTGTTTTTTTAAGGAGGTTTTATGAGGATTAAATTTTTAATATTTGCAACTGTGCTCATGGTTTTTATAGGATGCAGGTCTGCTTCTGTGGAGAAAGATGCACTTATTGTAAGTACCCAGTCTTCATCATATAATTCAGATATAATCACACTTGAAGATACTGTAGTGGTTTTTCTCTATGATACTCTTCCTGTATCTTTTTATTTTGATTTTCCTGATACAATAGGTGGATTTAATCCAAAATGTATAGTTGATAGTGTTACAATAACTTTTTATAATGAAGAAGATAAAAGAATAACTTTTGTTCATTACCAGACAGGGCACTCTTTTGATTCACTTCATATTGAGATGAATGTTTCAATTCTGCCAAGAAGATGGACAGAAACAAAACTTGATATTGTTCCTTCATGGCTTAAAGCCTTTTATAATCCAATTTATGATATGCATAAGGGAGATCCTTATGCCTCTCCACAGCCTTTAAAGGCGAGAGCACATTATAAAGTTTTTGCTCATGAACATAATACAAAGAGACTTTTTATAACAGAATTTGATATGGGAATTGTATTTGCAAATTTTGCTGACGAATAAATTTATAGAGAAAAAATAATTTCTTTTTCTCTATAATTTCCTTTTGAATCTGTAACTTTTATTCTTATATTTATTTTTTTAACATTTTCTTCTATTTTTCCCTTTATTATTCCATTCTCGTCAATTTCAACTTCTCTTATATTTGAAGAAATTATTTCAAATTTTAGTTTATCGTTTTCTGGGTCGTAAGCATTTATTTTATAAGTAAAAATAGGATAAGAAGGAATTTTAATTTCGCTTTCTTGAATATCTATAATAGGTGGACTGTTTTGCACAAGATAACTTATTCTTACAAAGTTTTTTGATTTTTCTTCACCATCATAGGCATAAACAATTGCTTCTAATAGGTCATTTTCTTTTAAGTTTTTTGGACTAAATATTTCTTTTTCTCCTTCCTGTTTTTCTCCATTTATATACCATTCAACTATATAGGAAATTTCATCGTTATCAGGGTCTTCTGCTTTAGCAATTATTTCTATTTTTTCTGTAATTGTAAGGATTGTATCAGGAGAAAAATATGCTTCAAGCATTTTTGGTCCCGAATTTTTTATGAGGGCAGGGGCTGTTTTAAATGGTTTCCCATATTCTTTACCATCATAGGGAGTTATAATTGCGTAAAGTTTATCTCCCTTTTTAAATTTCTCAAGAGAAATCTCTTTACCTTCAAAAACTTTTTTATCATTTAAAAACCATTCTATTTTGAAAATTATATCATCTTTATCTTTATCATTTGCTTTTATGAAAGCCCCTGCCCTCATATTTTTTTTCAAATCCTCAGGTTCTATCTTTGCAGAAATTATCTCGGGCGGATGGTTTATTCTTATTTTTTCTTTTTTACAGAAACTAAAAAGTAAAATAAGGATTAAGATTAACTCTTTCTTCATTTCTCAAATTGTTTTTCAAGTTCTTTTAAGTATTTTATATATTCTTCTGCCTTTTCCTTTCCACCTATATATTTTAAACTTAAAATCCTTTTTATATTCTGAACAATCGCAGGAATAGTTTCATGGATTCCATTTGTGATTGCCTCTATTTCAAAGAGTGCAGGAAACTCAATTTTATCCAGGGTTATTTTATTTTCAAGTGTATCTTTTAGAATTTCATTTATTGAGAGTGTGAGATTGATTTCTCCATTTTCACCCAAATCAATTTTATTCCCTTCTATTTTATAAACAACTGCATAGAATCCTGTTATCTCTTCGCCCTTTTCAAGTTTTATTTCCTTTGAAAATATAGCACCCATTAAAATTAAGAGTATTAAAAATATTTTCTTCATCTTTCACCTCCCTTTCCATAGTATAAGTCCACCCCTTGGATTAAGGGGCAGATTTGTTTGTATATCTTTTGGTTGACCCTTAATCTGGACAAAGATTTTCTCCTCACTTGCTCCTATCCACATTGATGGTTCTGATGGCATACCACCTCCTACTTCAGCAGATGGAAGAATTTCTCCAGAAGGTGCAAGTCCTAATATTGGTGATTTATATGCAGTTCCTGTGAGATAATACAGTGCATAGAGTTTTCCACTTCCTCCAAAACTGCATATATCTCCTGCAAGTGGCGCATATGTTGTGAATATGACTGCTCCTCCTATAATAACTGGTCTGTAAAGGCATCTTTCACCCGTATCTAAAAGTCTTCTATACCATCCCTTTTTTGCCTTAACCATATCAACAAATTGTTCCCATGTATATCTTGTGTTTCCTATCTTTACGCTATCTGTATAAACTCTAACATTTGTTACATCAAACAGATCTGTATATGTATATGTAGAAACTGTATCATCCTTTATTCCAACAAATACCTGTTTTTCAGTTTCTCCCTCATCACCATCATAGAAAAGTCTTCCTGTTCCAAAATATATCCATAGATTACCATATTCATCAAGTGTTGCACCACCTGCTGCTACTATCGGTTTATTTAATTCCATTACAGGGGTTAAATCCCAGTTATTTGGATTTTCATCCTGATGTGTTTTAATTCTATAAATTCTTCCTTCCCAGTTTGGATTATTTTGTGTTCCTATATTATAGTATGTTCCAAAATATATAAGGTCAACTGAATAATCAAGACCAAGGTCAACTGAGAATATGTCTGAAATCGCAGAGTTTGCTTCAGGAACTGTAAATGTTTTCAAAATATCTCCTGTTTTTAGATCAATTATATAAATTTTTGCATTTTGATTTGAAAACCCAGCACAATCTTTTGGTCCTGAGCCACATACTAAGAACCATCTGTCATTCACTTTAACAACATTTGGATAAGGGACAGTATATGAATAATCTGGAAGATTCTTTTCCCATAAAACTGAAGGCTGTGTAGGTTCTGTAACATCTATACAAAAGTATGATGAAGAGAAAGTTCTTCCATTTAAATAATAAGGTGTTCCTCCAAGTCTTGCAGAACCAATTAAAAGTGTTCCAAATCCACCAATATGAATATTATCAGGTGTAAATATTTTTGCATCTGTTGGATAAGGTTTTAAATCAACATAGTATACATGGCAATAATTAGGCTCTTTTAACCATTTTAAATGGGGTAAAAGGTTAAATGGGATATATGCCCAAATTTCTTTACCGAGAGGTATTCCCATCGGGTCAATATACCCGACTTCACATTCGCTTTCATCTGTTCTTACATATTTTCCGAGATTGAATGCATGAACCATTCCATCATTTGCACCTGCATAAACAACCCCTCTTCTATTATGATAAGCATTATAAAATTCTTTATAATCCTCATCAAGATAAAGTAAATCATATCTTTCTATTGGTCTTTGAACGAATAGTGGTGAAGAGTATATTATATCACCAAGTTTCCATACTTTACCGTTTATTGTTCTTTCTCTAAACCCAGGATAATCAATCCCCCTTACATAGTTTATAATTTTTTCTCCTAAATCAAGTGAAAGGACATCAAGATATGGGAAAATTAAAGATTTATTTGTTGGGTGGAAAGAAATTATTTCTAAAGGCTGGATACTATTATCATTGTTTAAATCAAGCCAGGTGAATATATTTCTTTCATCAGGTGGTGAATTCCATAGCCATCTTCCACCATCCCATAGAGGGTTTAGATTATCAATATTTCCTTGACCAATAAGCTCAAGGCTATCACCTCTGCAGTTTACATCTTTAAATTTGTAAATTATTGTTGATGTTTGTGGATTACACTCGTCAACTCCTGAATCAGGGGGAGCAAAACTTATCACATAGTCATTTTTTAAATTGAGGGTTAAATTGTTTTCTGTTTCTTCTCTTAAAAGTCCAAACCTGTCAATCCATAATCCTTTTATTTCACCAAGCCATGTATAATCTCTTCCTCCTATCATTTTTCTTGGATAGAATAATGCAAATGATGCGATCCCTTCACCTTTTGATGTCTGAGAAACAATTGATGCAGATGTTGCTGATGATGCACCTGCCATTATTCTATAAATTATTTCTATGAGTGCCCTTTCTATCTCCTCTCCTGACTGTGCCTCATAATAATTGTCAGGAACACCATTATGATCTTTGTCATATTCTCCAAGTGGGTCACTGTAATTAAAAGGGTCTCCTGTATAACCTGTTGGGAATAAATTTCCATCCCTATCTTCAAATCCACCAAATATTGCTATCTCTCTAAACAACCTAACACCGGTTCCAAAACAGAAAAGAGAATAAAATATTAAGTTTTGTTGACAGGGTAAACTACATTGTCCTGTAGGAGTGGGTCTTAAATCAGTTATGTGGGCATAATAGGCATAATCATCTGCAGCATCTGTTTCATGAGTACCATAACCACTACCTCTGGCACAATCAAGGTTGGAACCGTGTTCAGAAGAGATAAAATAATTGCATAATCTTCTTCCTGTGAAAGGTCCGCTTGGTAAACCATTATAGGGGATATCTCCGTCATCCATATTTGTCTCTCCATCTCCTATCATAACTATAAAACTTTTTCTACACCAGGCATTTTGAGGATTCTGTGGTAAGCCTGTGAACCATGGATCTTTATATGTGCATATCTGATTTTGATTCCATTGATATGAACCCCATTGAGAAGGAACAAGATAGCAGTAATAGCGAATCGCTTCAAGGATTGCATTCCCACCAGGTGTTCCACCTGCTGGTGTAGTATTATTTATTGCATTTATGAATGGTTCCATATCAGGGTCTGCATCACTTTGATACAATTCTCTTAACATTGTTGGGTATCGGGAATAATAACTTCTTGGGAAAATCATTAACCCGAATCTTGGTGCATTAGGATCCCAGTTACCATTTAAATCCTTATCAGCAATCTGTCTTATAACACCTATTTTATTTCTAACAGGAACTCTTGAAACATCAACATAGCATTTATAAGTTTTTTTTGAATAGGGATAGTTTCTTACTACGTAAAATGTGGAAGGAATGTTGCTCATATAGGAAGGTTTTTCAAATGTATACCCTCTACCTCCAACAGTAAATGTGGGTGTTGGCCAGCCACGTCCATCACCTTCACCAATAAGTGTATTTTTATCAATCTGTGTCTCTGGTAGTCCTTTTCCACCTGTTAATGCCTTTTTTGCAACATCATTTCTTGACATAACTGCCCAGTTTAAAATGTTTCCAAGGTAGCGATCTGCGTCAAAATTGAAATTTGTTGTATTTAAAGAATGGTTTGAATTATATCCAACTGCCACCCATTTATTTGATTGATACTTGTATATTGAATCAGGATGGAAATATCCATAATATATTCTCTGTGGATTATAATTGCCATTATCAAGATACATTGTTGCTCTCCATCTCATACTTCCTGATACATCCCATACTATCAAAATGTTTGGTTTAACAACATTTGCAATTGTTGGTGGTGCACAGCATGGCATTTGCTGAGAGAGCGCCTTTAAAATTATCCCACTTATAAAAATTATGAATAATTTTTTCATAAATCACCTCCTTTTTATTCAAATCCAATAACTTTCTTTTGAACTGTTTCTATATTACTTCGTGCCCTAAATTCTCTTTCTGCATCTGAAAATATTGAATATAAATGGTATGCGCCTCCTTTTGATGCAGCAATACCGTATCCAAGATAACCAACAGCAAACTCTATTGCAGCACCTGCTTGTGTGACAACCGCAAGAAAATTTGGTGTTATATGAACATCATATGCACTTATAAGAGTGGTTTCTGGTGGAATATTTACATTCCCAATCCTGAAATTTGTGTCAACAATTTGCATACCCCTTTCAATTCCTCCTTCTGCTGCCTGGAATGCAGTATACATCCTTTGTTGTGCACCTGTTACATATATACTTTTTGAAGTTAAAAAGAGAGCAAGTGAACCAGCAATTAAAATGAGCATCAAAACAATTATCGTAACAACCATAACAATCCCTTTTTTCATCTTAACCTCCTTTTAAATTTCTTGGAAAAACTACCCCTGTTAAAATAATTCTATCATATCTTCTGTCATTAAAATTTAAATTTATAACTCTATCTTCTATAACAAGCTGGTTTCTTGGATATAAAAATCCAGCAATTCCCTTTTCTGTTCTTACTATAATACTTACTCTTATTAAAAATGGTCTTTTATAAAGGGAATCAGGTGTAAGACCCTGCAAGTCATTTCTGAATTCATTTTCTTCAACAATACTATCTCTATCCCAGTCATATCCATAGGCAATCTGAAAATCTTCAACATTTTCAAGAAAAATATTATTGTTTCTCATAAGCGTTCTTGTATTTTGGTTAAGTGCATAAGTAATACCTGTTTGAAATATATTACCTGTAACTCTAAAGAGAAAACCACCTGCATTCACTTGAACTAACGGGTCATTCAATCTTATAATTCTATTATTACCCTGAACATTCACCTCTATTACTCTAAGGTTCATTTGTGGTGGATAAAGTAAGTTCTTATACTGGGAAATTATTATAACAGTATCTCCAATCTGTATATCCCTTTCAGGGTCTCCCCAGTTTCTACATATTATTATTCCTCCAGTTGAAAGACCAGTTACAGGGTTCCATCTTGCCCCTGGAAGCTCTTGAAAGAATGCAACCCCAAAAAGGGTTATCTGGTCAGATGAATTTTGACCTCCATTTATCCCTGTAAAAGGCATCCTATCAGAAGGAAGCCCGAGTCCTGCATGCATTATATCCCTTTTTAAAAGTTCAAATGCAACCTGTGCATCTGTTTCCATTACACTTGTTTCCTGGACATGGGTTGCTCTTTTTTGCTGATAGAAATAAATAATCAAAATTGCTCCGAGAACAAACCCAAATATTGTTAATGCAATTAAAAGTTCAATCAGTGTTAACCCCTTTTTCATTTTTCACCTCCCAATCCATATAACAACATCTTCATATATTCTCTGCCTTCTAAAATTCCATAAAATATGGACTCTTTGTGTTTTCATATTTTGATGCGGGATATTCTCTGCAACATTCTTTATTATTTCAAAGGGATAATCACCATAAAAAACTGAATCAGGAGGGAAATCAGGATTATTGATATCATCAAGGTCATTATTGTCACCATCATTTCCCCATAATGGGTCATCTGGTGAAATTATTCTTAAATTTTCAACTTCCCTTGAAAGAATTTGCTGGGCAAATATTCTATGCTTTACAGCAATATCTGCCTCCATTCCAAAGAAAACCATCTGCAAGAGCCCTGTAAACATTAAAGCAAGAATGACTATTGTTACCATTAATTCTATTAGTGTAAATCCCTTTCTCAGTACCATCCCCCACCTCCCCATTTCCATACCTTAATCCTTCCTGATACTGCTATTCCAATTGCATAAATTTCATTACCTTGAGGACCTTCAGAAATATAGATTGCACCAGGTACAGCATTCCCTTTTGATTGGATTATTAATGTATTGTTAGGAAATTGAACTCCATCAGGGTCAGGTGCTCCACCACCACATTCAGGTGCTGCTGATGTTGCAATTCCTGGAGAAAATCTAAAATCTAACTCATAAGTTTTTGGATTTTCATTTCCATATTGAACCATATATTCTCTTAAAACTGGATTAAAAATGACCCTGCATTCTAAATTTCTTATAATTGCTGTTTCCCTTATACCTTTTAAAACTGATGCAAAACTTTCAGCCCTTGAAGCAAGGGTTTCACTCCTTATACTTCTAAAAATGGGAACTGTAAGCCCTGTAAATATTCCGATTATAAGTATCACTATTAAAAGTTCAACTATCGTAAACCCTCTTTTCATTTTTCACCTCCATAAATATATATGAAAAATTTATGCCTGAAATAAATTTTTGAAAGTGAGTAAAAAATTTTTTAAAGTGTTTACTTTTTGGCAAAAAGTGTCACTTTTCATTCCATTAAATTTTTTCTATAATCTTCTATAACCATCCTTATTATATCTTGATCAACCATTTTTTTATCCTTTGTGAATGCAGCAAATAAAGAATTTGAACATATTATGTTTATAAGCCTTGGTATCCCCTTTGTGAAATTATGTATTTCATTTATTGCTTTTTCTTCAAATATAGGGGAAGAAGCACCTGCAACTTTTAGTCTGTGATTTATGTATTCTTTTGTTTCGTTTTCATTTAAAGGGGAAAGTGTATATGCAATTCCGATCCTTTGTTTTAGCCCCTTTTCTTTTGCAAGTTTTTTCTTTAAATCCATCTGCCCGAAAAGGACTATCTGAACTAATTTACCTTCTTTATCCTCAAGGTTAAGAAGGAGTCTTATTTCTTCAAGTGTTTTTGAAGGCAAAATCTGTGCCTCATCTATCAATATAACATAGTTTTCTCTTTTCTCTTTTATCTTTTTTTCAACTTCTTTAAAAATAGACCCTTTTGTTCCTTTCCTTTCTTCATTAAAAAAGTCAAGATTTATTCTCATTAAAAATTCCTTTGGAGTTAAAATCGGGTTTTCTATCAAAGAAGTTTTTGATTCCCTTTCCTCAATATCTTTTTTAAGTGCTTTACATAGCATTGTTTTACCACATCCAACTTCACCAATTATTAAAGAAAGTCCTGATTTTGACTCAATTATTGAATATAACAGCCTTGCATATCCCTCCTTAAATTCACTACTCCAGAATAGAAATTCAAGGTCACAGGTATTTAAAAATGGATGTTTTTTAAACCCAAAATATTCTTCAATAAGCATAACTTTTGAGTTTTTTCTTTGCGTTTTCAGCAAAGCATGTTTCAGGATTTATTTCAATCGTTTTTCTTAAATATTCTATACTTTTATCTATTTCACCTTTTCTTTCATAGGTTATTGCAAGGTGGTAATAGGCTTCTTGAAGATTTGGTCCTTTTTCTATTGCTTTTTTAAGAAACTCTTCTGCATCATCAAACATTTCCCTATCAAGGTATACAAGCCCCATATAGTATAATGTATAAAGCGTGGCAGTAGGGTTATTATTAATTTTTAATACCCTGGCAAAATGTTCTATTGCCTCTCCATATATTCCTTTTTTATAGCATATATAACCCATATCTTTCATTGCAAGTGTATTCTCTGGTTCAATTGTTAAAATCTTTTGATATAAAAAGAGTGCATCATCATATTTTCCTATTTGTGTATAAGCCCATCCAAGAAGTGTTAAAACTTTTGTATTATTTGGCGCAAGTTCTTTTGCTTTTTCAAGTATATCTATTGCCTCTTCATAATTACCTTTTGCAATTGCATTCCAGCCTTTATCAATAAATGTAGTTAAATCAACTTCTGTTATTTTTAATCTTTGAATGAATTCAGCAGGGGAAGCGTAAATTTTAACTTCTTCTTTTCCTTTTATTTTTAATGTAAATTCTTTTATTTCATCAAGGAACTCTTTTAATAAGTCAATCTCACTTTTTATCTCAATATAAATTTTTTTTAAATCTTCCTTAACACTTTCATATGTTTCTCCACTTTCAACCCTTTTTCTTATTTCATAAAATTTTTTCTTTTTTTCTTCAATCTTCATATATTATACAAACACATATTGAATAATCTCTATCATGGGTTATTGAAATTGCTATTTTTTTATCTTTAGCGATTTCTTTTGCTTTTCTGTATAAGTTTAAATGAGGCGGCCCCTTTTCCCTCTTAACCTCAATATCTTTCAAACTTATCCCTTTTGAATACCTTTTTCCAATTGCTTTTAAAAATGCTTCTTTTGCAGCAAATCTTCCTGCAAGGTGATTTATAAAATTTTTTCTTTCAAAGGAATATTTTATTTCTTCATCTGTAAAAACTTTTTTTAAAAACTTTTCTCCGTATTTTTCATAAAGTTTTTTAATCCTATCTATATTCACAATGTCAATCCCTATCTTCACTGTTTAATTTTTCTATTATATCAATTAATTCCCTTATGTCATTTATCTCAAAATCTGCTTCTGAATCCTTTGTCCCAAATACATCCCCATATTTTGCAAATACTGTCTTCATCCCGATCTTTGCACCTCCAAGTATATCTCTTTCTGGCCAATCCCCAACCATTATTGCCTCGCAAGGCTTTATGTTTAACTTCTGGAGTGCTAAGATAAATGGTTCTGGTGAAGGTTTTGTTTTTCCAGTGTCATCAAATGTTATCACCACATCAAAAAAATGGTGTAAATTTAATTGAACGAGCCTTGTCCATGCCTGGAGCCTTGGTGCATCTGTAACAACCCCAAGTTTTATTCCCTTTTTTATCAAAGTGATTAAGGTATATTGAGTATTTGGATATAAAACAAGTGATGCACTTTTTGCTTTTCTATAGGCAACTATCCCCGCTGCGTGAATTTTATAATCTATATAGCCAATTGTTTCAATTAAAAATTTATCAAAAATCTTTTGGTCCTCAATTCCCTCCCTTTCATAAAGTTCAAATATTTTATTATAAGCAACATCCTTTGGTATCATAAGACCTGCATCAATCATTGCTTCAACTGCATATTTAACTGCTTCTTCTTTCATCCTATAAAAATCTAAGAGTGTATTATCAAGGTCAAAAATAACTGCTTTTATCATTTTATTATTATAAAGAAAAGTCTTGACTAAAATAAAATTTACCTTTATAATTAATACCTTTTTTAAAACAGGAGGATTTATGAAAAGTACAATTTCTGTAATAAAGGCTGACATAGGTGGATATGTGGGGCATTCGGGAATGCATCCTGCACTCCTTGAGGAAGGCGAAAAAAGGCTTGAAGAGGCAAAGAATAAGGGAATAATAGTGGATTATCATGTAACGAGTGTGGGAGACGACCTTCAACTTATAATGACACATACAAAAGGTGTTGATAATTCTGAAATACATGGAATTGCCTGGGGAATATTTAAGGCATGCGCGAAAATAGCAGAAAAAATGGGTCTCTATGGAGCGGGTCAGGATATACTATCAGAAGCCTTTTCAGGAAATGTAAAAGGGATGGGACCCGGTGTTGCTGAAATGGAGATAGAAGAAAGACCTTCTGAGCCAATAATTGTTTTTATGGCTGATAAAACTTCCCCTGGTGCATGGAATTTACCACTTTTTAAAATATTTGCTGACCCATTCAATACTGCAGGTCTTGTTATTGATCCAAAACTCCATTCAGGATTTATATTTAAGGTTCTTGATGTTAAAAAGGGAAATTATGTAGAACTTAAATGTCCTGAAGAGATGTACGACCTTTTATCCCTTATAGGTGCTGTTGAAAATTATATCATAAAAGAAGTTAAAAGATATGATGGAGTGATTGCTGCCTGTGCCTCTGTTCAGAGGCTTTCCCTTATTGCAGGAAGATATGTTGGTAAAGATGACCCTGTTATGATAGTTAGGACACAGAGTGGTTTTCCTGCTGTTGGTGAAGTTTTGGAACCATTTTCTTTAGCACATATGGTCGCAGGATGGATGAGAGGCTCTCACTGGGGGCCACTTATGCCTGTTTCTATTAAAGAAGCAAATTGCACAAGGTTTGATGGACCACCAAGGGTATGTGCGCTCGGGTTCCAGGTGAAAAATGCAAAACTTATAGGACCGAGGGATTTATTTGATGACCCTGCATTTGATTTAGCGAGGAAAAGGGCACAGGAGATTGCTGATTATATTAGAAGGATGGGACCATTTGAACCTCACAGGCTTGGAATGGAGGAAATGGAATATACAACTTTACCTGATGTTTTGAAAAAACTTGAAGGAAGATTTAAAGATTAAGTGAAGGAAGCAAAGGTTGTTATTCCAAATACGCTCGGACTTCATGCAAGACCTGCTTCTTTATTTGCCAAACTTGCTGAAAAGTTTAAATCAAAAATTACGGTGGAGAAGGATGGAATGGTTGTTAATGGTAAAAGTATTATGAGCCTTTTAATGCTTGTAGCAGAGTGTGGCAGCACATTAATTATAAAGGCAGAAGGGGAGGATGAGGATGAAGCAATAGAAGCACTTGTTAATCTTGTAAAAGAAGGTTTTGGGGAAAAATGAAGGAGAGAATTTTTGAAGGGATTTGCAGTTCAAAGGGAATTGTTATAGGAAAAATAAGGATATTTGAACCTGATAGAGTGGGAATAGATTATAAACCTGTTAAGTATGTAAAAGAGGAACTTTTAAGATTTGAAAAAGTGAGAAGGAAGATAATAAGTGAATGGAAGAAGATTTCTTACGGATGGAAAGGAAATGTTTCAAGAATTTTAGATGCTCAAATAATGATCCTTGAAGATCCTGAATTCGTTAAGAAGGTTAAAGAGAAAATAGAGGAGGATTTAAAAGCTGAAGCAGCGGTTATTGAATCTCTTGAAGAGTTTTTGAATAAAATTGAGGAATCAAAGAATGAAATTTTTAAAGAAAGGGCAAATGAAATAAGATACCTTGGTAAAAGAATTATACTTGAAATGCAGGGTCAGGAAGGTTTTATACCGGCGAAACCAGGTGAAATAATAGTTGCTTCAGATCTTTTACCGGTTGACATATTAGAGTTAAAGAATAAAAAACCAATAGGTGTGGTTACTGAAAAAGGAGGTGCCACATCCCATACGCTGATTATAGCAAGACAGATGGAAATTCCTCTTCTTTGTGGTGTAAAAGGTATTCTTAAAGAGGTAAAAAATGGGCAAGAGGCTATCTTAGATGGATGGAATTCAAGATTTATATTAGAACCTTCAAAATCAACAATTGAGGAGTATGAAGAAAGGGTCAAAAGGGTTGAAATTTTAATTGATAAATTTGTTAAAAAGAAACCTCCAAAGTCAAAAGAAAGAAAAAAAATTGCTGTTCTTGGTAATATAGGAATGCCTGAGGAGATAAAAATAATTAAAAAATATGATGGACAGGGAGTTGGTCTTTTTAGAACTGAGATAGCGATATGGGATCCGATTAAATGGAGAAATGAAAATTATCAGACAGAGATATACCAGGAGTGTGCTCAGGAGATCTTCCCTGACCCACTTGTCATAAGATTACTTGATATTGGAGCAGGTAGATACTTTACAGGCTTTAATGAGTTAAACCCATTTTTAGGGACAAGGGGCATAAGATTTTTGATGAAGGAGAAAGAAATATTAAGGACCCAGATAAGGGCGATTTTAAAAGCATCAAGCCTTGGAAATGTGAGAATCCTTTTGCCAATGGTGAGTTTACTTCAAGAGATTATAGCAATTAAGAAATATATAGAAAAACTTAAGAAAGAACTTAAGGTTGAAAGGGTTTCCTTTGATAACTATATTTCCATCGGAATAATGGTTGAAGTCCCAGGAATAGCATTTATGACAGAAAGGGTTGCACCTCATGTTGATTTTATATCTATTGGCACAAACGATTTAACTCAATATCTTTTCGGTGTTGATAGAAACAATACAAATATTGCATATCTTTATAACGATTTTCATCCCGCAGTGTTTAAAATTATAAGTTATGTTATAAAAGGTGCGCATCAGTTTAGAAAAAGGGTGAGTGTTTGTGGAGAACTTGCTTCCTCCTGTCTTGGAGCAGTAATTTTAATGGGTCTTGGAGTTGATGAACTTTCTGTTCATCCATCAGATATTCCTTTTATAAGAGAAGTTGTTACAAAGATTGAATATAAAAAGACAAAGGAACTTGCAAGAAATATACTTGAAATGACAAATGCAGGTGAAGTTAAAGAAGCGGCAAAGGAATTTTTAAAAAAACATTTACCAGAAATTTCAAAGATTATGTTTGAATAGTTATAAGGACTTGCTTCCTGGTCTTATAAGAGGAATATTATTTTTACATAAAGGGCATTCATAAGGCGTATAATTTTTAATCTCTTTTTTATAAAGATAGATTAAAGGAACATCAAAATCTATTTTCTTTTCACTTCTATCAATTATTACAAAGACTGCTTCAACTTTAAACTCTTTATTAAGGTTTTGTATAAGGAGGGAAAGGGATTTACCGGTTGTAAGGACATCATCTACGAGTAAAACTTTTTTCCCTTTTTCTATATTCCAGAAATTTCTTTTTATTATAAATTTATCTTCTGATTTTTCTAAATAAATTGCCGGTTTTTTAAATTGTCTCGCTATCTCATACGCTATAAAAAAGCCTCCCTTTTCAGGACCTGCAAGATAATCAAATTCAAAATTTTTTATAAAATTTTTTGAAAATTTTATTATTTTTTCAAGATATTCCGGATACTGAAATATCCTGAATTTTTCAAAGTATGTATCAGAATGGAGCCCTGATGTAAGTAAAAAGTGCCCTTTTAAAATACAATTTGTTTTTTCAAGGATTTTTTCAATTTTTTTCATTTTAAAATTTCCATTATTTCATCAATTTTTTTCATTTTAAAAATTTCAATATTTACCACCTCAATCTCCTGGTTTGGAATAAAACACTTTTTAAATCCGAGTTTTTCAGCCTCCTTTACCCTTAAATTTAAAAGATTAACTTTTCTTATCTCTCCACCAAGCCCAACCTCACCTATAAATACCATTTCTTTTGGAATTGTTAAATTTTTCATTGAAGAAATTAAAGAAATACATACACCAAGATCAGATGAAGGCTCAAATATTTTTAATCCTCCTGTTACATTTAAATAAACATCGTATTTATAAAAAGGTATAGAGAGCCTTTTTTCCATCACAGCGATTAAAAGGGAGAGTCTTCTTATATCAAATCCACCTGATTCTCTTTTTGGGAGTGAAAATAAACTTTTTGTAACAAGGGATTGGACTTCAACAAATATTACTCTTTTCCCCTGCAAAAGGGAAACAACTGCGCTCCCGGATGTTTCAAAATTTTTATTTAAAAAAAATGTTTCAATCTCTTTTACTTCTTTTAATCCCTTATCAGTCATTTCAAATATTCCTATCTCTCCAACACTTCCGAACCTGTTCTTTGTGCTTCTCAAAATTCTAAAATTTTCTTTTTCCTCACCTTCAAGATAGAATACACCGTCAACCATATGTTCTAAAGCCTTAGGACCAGCAATTTCCCCTGTTTTTGTTACATGCCCTATTACAAATGTGATTATTCCATTTTCCTTTGTTATCCTCATAATTTCTCCACCGCATTCCCTTATCTGGGTTATACTCCCTGGTGAAGAAACAAAATCGGTTGAGTAAACTGTCTGAATTGAATCTATTACAAGAATATCTGGCTTTATTTCCTTTATACCTTCCTTTATCCCTTCAATATCATTTTCACACATTATATATAT
Organism: Caldifarciminota bacterium; assembly: GCA_965649125.1. Taxonomy (GTDB): domain Bacteria; phylum Hydrothermota; class Hydrothermia; order Hydrothermales; family Hydrothermaceae; genus JBDRZD01. Next base: position 31,423 of record CBFGJO010000006.1, read on the forward strand.
ATTCTCTTCATTTATATTAAGTCTTTCTGCCCTCATCTTTATCTGGTAAAGAGATTCCTCTCCTGAAATATAAAGTACTTTATATCCCTTTTTAGAAAGTATACTGCTTATTTGAAGGAGGAGGGTTGATTTCCCTATTCCGGGCTCACCCCCCAGAAGATAATATGCACCTTTTACAATTCCTCCACCAAAAACTGTATCCAAGGAAGATATACCGAGTTTTAACCTTATTTCCTCTTGGGTTTTTGAAATTGAAAGTTGAATGGGTTTTTTAAATTTTTTTTCTTCTTCTTTATACTCTCTTTTATCTTCTATAAATGTATTCCATTCACCGCAGGAAGGGCATCTTCCAAGCCATTTTGGTGATACATATGAGCAATTCTGGCATACAAATTTCATCAAAATATTGAAAATTTAAAATATTTTTTAGGATTCTTATTTATATCTTTTAAAAGCGAATTCAAAGATGTAAGAGTGGAATCAATCTTATTGTAAAGACTTTTATCTTTTATTATCTTCCCCAAACTTCCTTCTTCACTTTCAAGGTAATCTGAAATTTTTTTCAAATCACCTATTATTTCATTTAAATTTTTTATTACTTCTTCAATTTCTTCTCCTTTTTTAATTGTTTCTCTTAAAGATTCACTTGTCTTTTTTAAATCAGATGATAAAAAAAATATATTATTTTTTACTTCTTGAATCCCACCTTCTATATTACCTGCTATTTTATTTACTTTATTCAATATCTTTTTAATTGTGTCTATCAATTCTCCCCCTTCTCTTACAAGGTCTCCAAGGTCAGGAATTGTGCTTCCGTATACTTTTGTTCCTGAAGGGAGTTCTTTGCCTTTTCCCTGTTTTATTAAAAGTCTTTTTCTTCCTAAAAATCCCTGATTTTCAACAAATATTTTTGCTCCCTCCCTTAATTTGATACCATCTAAGAAAAACTTTATAATAACTTTGTCCTTTTCAATGTCTATTTTCTCAACCCTTCCCTTATTAACTCCTAAAAGTGTTACAATATCACCCCTTTCAATCCATGAAGCATCATCAACAATAACTTCATAATAGTATCTTTTGAGTCCTATTCTAAATTCTGTAAACCATATGTACGCTCCTATTATAAGAAAGATTGCAAATATTGTAAAAATTGCTACTTTTACTCTATATTTTTTTTCCATAGTTTTAATTATAATTAATTTTTGATTATTTTTTCAATTTCATTCCTCACAAAGATATTTTCTTCTTTTAAAAGTTTTATCTTTAAAATTTCTTTTATCCCCTCTTCCTTTATTTTTGCCAGTCCCATTACACTTATACCTCTTAAAAACCATGAAGGGGAATCAAGGTATTCTAATAAAATTTTTTTAGATAAAGCACTTGAAGAGATTTTAGGTAATATCCTTAAAAAATGGGAAATCGTTATCTCGTCTTTTAACTTTTTTAACTCTTTAATTATCCTTTCTTCTGCATCTCTGCCCTGGTATGTAAGAGCGGATTCAGCAGCAATTCTTAATACACCACTTTCATTTTTTATAACATCTATTAAAAAATTGATTGAGGATGTATCTTTTATATTCTGAAAGTATTCACATATAGATATTTTTAGAGGTAAATTTTTAGTTTTAAAAGACTCTTTTATTTCTTTAATAAAATTTTTATTTTTAAATTTAAAAAGAGAATAAATTATCGTTCTTTTTATTCTTTCATCTTTTTCCTTTTTAAGGAGTTTCCCAATTGAATCACCAATTTCTTCAACTTTTGCTTCCCCTGCAATATAGATAGCATTTCTTCTTATGGTATCGTTAATTGATTTGATTGCCTTCAAAATATAATCTTTGCTTATTCCCTTATTTTCTCTAACAAATTCAACAATTGCTCTTATTTCAAGCGCAGAGAGTGTATTAATTTTCTCATTAAATATATAATTTATACTTTCTTCTTTTCTCTTTGAGAGTATCTTTCTTGCCTTTTTTACTCTAACTTTATTTTCACCAACTTCCCATTCTGAAGCTATCTCAAACAATCTTTTAATACTTATTGTATCAGGAATAAATGTATCTCTTTCTTTTTCTGGTGGAAAAACTTTTGTTGAATCTAAATCGTATCCAATTCCATATTTACCTTTAATCCAGCTTGAAAAATCTTTATTTTCACCTGGATATATATCATTACCTTTTAAATCAAGAAATATCCCTATTCCGCAGAATCCCCTTGTCCATGTTCCGCTTCCCTGTCCAATATCTTTTTCCCAAGTATTATAAATATCATTCCCATCAGAATCAATCAATATTCCAATAGAGTTTGTAAGCCCTATTCCCTGTCCACCTGAAACTTTGTAAAAGTCATCTCCTTTTTTATCAATTAAAATTCCAATACTTAAATCATGACCTTCACCCTGAGCAGGTCCATATTTTGAAATATAATTATCATCTCCCTCAAGGTCAACTAAAATACCTGCTGAAAGATGTATTCCTGCCCCCTGTGCATATTCTGAAGCAATATAATGGTCATTCCCCTTTTTATCTAAAAGCATTCCGATACTATAAAAATAACTTGTCCCCTGTGAATAAACATCACCTATGTAATAATCATTACCCTCTCCATCAATTAAAACTCCTATTCCTCCTGATGCATATGGTCTTGTCCCTTGCGAAAATCCCTGAGAAAATGAGCGTGTATAATCAGGAAGAAGAGGATGATGGATGAATTTACCATAAGCAATATAAGAATCGTTCCCTTTTTTATCATAAATTATTCCATATCCTTTTGTTCCTGCAAAACCCTGTCCATAGTTCCAAACTTTATATAAATCATTACCATCAAGGTCAAATAATATTCCTATTCCAAAAAAACCTGCTCCCTGAGAAAAAACTTCTCCCTCATAAATGTCGTTCCCTTCCTGGTCAATTAAAATTCCTGTTCCAAAAAACCCACAGCCAATTGAATAATAACTTCCCTTATAAAAATCATCTCCTTTAAAATCAAATATCCCTCCAAGACCAAAAAAACCTACTCCTGGCCCAAATGTCTTTTTGTTTATATAAAAATCGTTCCCTTCAAAATCAATTATTACTTCAAAGGGGTTAAAATCCAGTATTCCGATTCCCCTTCCACACTCTCTATAAAAATCGTTCCCCTTTTTATCAATTATTAAAATATAATTCCCTTCATAAACATTGTTTTCATCTTTAAAATTTATAGATATTTTCCCATAAGGAGTTTCAATTATCTTTTTATAATTAGGAGGTAAATTTTTAGAAAATTTTATTATTTCATTGATAATTTTAAAAACTTCTAAATGATAGTTTAAAATTTTTTCATAGTCAATTTTCCTTATTTTTTCAAAAAATTTTTTCTCTGAAATTTTGAAAGAGGTATCAGGATGTATATTTTTCTCCCTATGTAATATCCCTCTTAAAGTATCATCTGATTTATCATCAGGGTCTTCATAAGTATATGGAAGATATATAAGCAAACTATCAAATTCTTCCTTCTTCATTTTTGAGATGCATTTCTCTAAAAAACTTTTATAACTTTTTATGTGTATAACATAATCTTCTATTTTTCTCCTTAGATTCTCATTCTCTAAATCTATATTTATTTTTTCATCCCTTTTTATATCTATTTTTTCTTTTTTGATATCAATTTGTTTTAAAATGTATTCTAAAATAAAATTTATATCGTGCCAGTTGTTTTCAATTATAGAGTCTTTTTCTTTTAAATACTCTGGAAGATAAAAAGGTTCTTTCATTATTTTTTTAAAGATATTTAGCATGAAATAGTTTTCTTGGATCCAGATTTTATCATAGGAAAGGTCAGATGTCTTTAAGGAAACTATTTTGAGCATTTCCTCAATTTTTTCCTTTTCATGGGTTTCTATAAAAATGAATAAGAATAAAAATATAAATTTCATAATAAAATTATAAATGTTTTATATTTTTCATTCAAAAGATATTTGACTTTCTAAGTTTTTTAGGGTATAATATAATTTTAAAAATTTAAAAAGGAGGGAAAATGGCACTCTTTTATTATAGAGGGGCGACCCCGGATGGAAAAACTGTGGAAGGGGAGATGGAAGCAGAAAACCAGGCAGAGGTTATAGCGAGTTTGAGGAAAAGAAACTTAATACCGGTTGCAATTGAACTTAAAAAGAAAAAACCTCTTTTTCCCCTTGAAGCTTTGACTATTGGTAAAGTCTCTGCTGCTGAACTTGCGCTTTTTACAAAACAATTTGGAACAATGCTTGAAGCAGGTTTACCTCTTCTTGATGCACTTAATACTCAGTACAGGCAGACAAAAAATAGGTTATTAAAAAATGCACTAAGGGAGATAGCAAGAGATGTAGAGGGAGGTTATACCCTTGCAGAATCAATGAAAAAACATAAAAAGGTATTTTCAGAACTTTATGTAAACATGGTTGAAGCAGGAGAGAAAGGTGGTGCTCTTGGTGAGATTCTTGCACGCCTTGCAGAATATCTTGAAAAGATGGCTGATATACAGAGAAAAATAAAGGGAGCAATGATATACCCAATAATTGTTATATGTGTAATGATAGTTGCAGTTGCTGCCCTCCTTATATTCGTTATACCGACATTTGCCGAACTTTATAAAAGTTTTGGTGCTCAATTGCCCGGTCTTACAAGAATGGTAATAGGGATAAGTGATTTTGTTAAAGGGAACATACTTTTAATTCTCGCAATCCTTATAGGAATAATTGCATTTATTACAGGATGGTATAAAACCACTTCTGGTAAGGAAGTTCTTGATAGAGTGATTTTAAGAATACCAATTATAGGTCCACTTGTGCATAAAAACTCACTCGCAAGATTTTCAAGGACACTTTCAACCCTTTTAAATAGTGGTGTTGATTTAATGGAGGCTATGGAAATAACAGCAAGAACAACGGGTAATAAAGTTGTTCAGCATGGAATAATGAGGGCGAGGAATTCAATAAGGGAAGGTTCAACAATTGCAAGACCTCTTCAAGAGTCAAGAATTTTTCCTCCACTTGTTGTTCAAATGGTTGCAATTGGTGAGCAGTCAGGTAACTTAGACGAGATGCTTGCAAAGGTGGCAGATTTCTATGATAAAGAAGTTGATGCAGCAGTTGAAGCACTTACAACAGCACTTGAACCAATAATAATGGTTCTTCTTGGAAGTATTGTAGGGACAATGGTTATTGCGATGTACCTTCCTATATTTAAACTCATACCCACCCTTATGGAGAAGTTTGGTCATTGATTGTGAAAAAAGAGAAGGAGCTAAGATTAGCATATTTTTTAATTTTTTTAAGGCCATTTTTTACCCTTTCAATACTTGGTGTAGGTGTTTATTTTTATAAAATAATCGGGATAAATACATTTCCACTCCTATGGATTATAATTGCAAGTTTTCTTTTATCTTTCTTTTTCTTTTTGACTTTATCAATGGGTAGGCCCTTATGGTATATGCAACTTATAGGTGATTTATCAATTGTTAATGCAATTGTATATTTTACAGGTGGATATGATAGTATTTTTTCAATCCTTTATTTTATACCGCTTATTCTTTCAATAGCACTTTTGGGTATAAAAGGTGGGTTTTTAATCACCACTTTAATTTCAATCTTTTATACTTCAATTTTAATAATACATTTTTTTGGATATGTTCCTTTTAAAATTTCAGAAAACCTCTCTGCTTACCCTATTTTTTTTAAAGTTTATATTCATAATTTCTCCTTTTATATTGTTTTTCTACTTACTTCTTATCTTGCACTGAGACTTAAAAAGGAAAAAGAAAGAGCGGACAGGAAAGAGGAGGAACTCAAATTTAAGGAAAAGGCTGCTTTTATAGGAGAGATAACATCAGGACTTGCTCATGAAATAAAGAATCCATTAACATGTCTTTTGGGCTCAATAGAGAGTTTTAAAAAAATAAAGGATGAGGAAAAGAAAAATAGGTTACTCTCTTTGATGGAAGAAGAAGCAGAAAGGATAAAAAAAGTAGTTGATACTTTTACAAGATACGCAAAGCTCAGGGAACCTTCATTTCAAGAAATCAATCCTGAAATACTTATAAGGGCACAGATTGAAGAAATGGGTGAGAAGGGTAAAAGTATTATATTGAAAGTAAAAGGCTCTTCTTCTGATTATAAACTTGATCCTGAACTTTTTCTCTTACTTTTTAAAAATCTTTTGAATAATGCAATTGAAGCACAAAACGGGAAAGGAGAAGTGGAAGTGAATCTCGTTTTCAACAGGAATAATTTTGTTCTAAAGATTATGGATAAAGGAAAGGGTATTCCCGAGGAAATAAGAGATAAGATATGGAATCCATTCTTTACAACAAAAAAAGAAGGACTGGGGATGGGACTTGCGCTTGTAAAAAGAATTGCTGAATCCCATTTTGCAAAGGTAAATATTCATTCAGAAATTGGTAAAGGAACAAAAGTGGAAGTAATTTTCCCAAAAATATGAAAAAAGCAAAAGTGCTCATAATAGATGATGAAAAGGCTATTCTTGAATGGCTTAAAATAGTTCTTGAGGACTATTATGAAGTTGATACTCTTGATAATCCCATTGAAATTTCAAATTATATAGAGAAAAATTATGATTGTATTATTTGTGATATAAAGATGCCCCAAAAAGATGGATTTTATGTAATGGAAGAGTTCAAAAAGAAATATCCTGATATTCCTTTCATTTTTATTACTGCCTATGGAACTATTGAAATGGCAATAGAGGCTTTTAGAAGAGGAGCAAAGGATTTTATTTTAAAGCCCTTCAAAGATGAAGAAATTATATTCAGAATAGAAAAAGTTCTTGAAAAGAAAATATGGGTGAAGGAGATAAAAATTGAAGATATACTTGTTGGAGAAAGTGAAGAAATTAAAGAAGTAAGGTCACTTATCTACAAGGCTGCAAGATATGATTCTCCTGTTCTTATAACAGGTGAAAGCGGGGTTGGAAAAGAAATTTGTGCAAGATTAATTCATAACTTGTCAAAAAGAAATAAAAAGCCTTTCATAGCAGTAAATTGTGCAGCCATCCCGGAAACTTTACTTGAATCTGAACTTTTTGGTTATAAAAAGGGTGCCTTTACAGGTGCTTATGAAACAAAAAAAGGTCTTTTAAGTGCAGCAAATGAAGGGACAATTTTTCTTGATGAGATCTGCGATTTACCATTTTCATTACAGGCAAAACTTTTAAGAGCAATTGAAAGTGGATCATTTATTCCAATAGGAGCTACGAAAGAAGAAAGGGTTGATTTAAGGATTATTTCTGCTACAAATAAGGATTTGAAAAAACTCGTTCAGGAGGGGAAATTCAGGGAAGATTTATATTATCGTTTAAGTGTATTCCCGATTTATATACCTCCATTAAGAGAAAGAAAAGAAGATATTGAAAATCTTGTAAAGCATTTTTTAAAAATTTATTCAAAAAAGATGGGCAAGAATTTTGAAATTAAAGAAGATGCACTTCTTATTTTAAAAAATTACTCATGGCCAGGTAATGTAAGAGAACTGGAAAATTTGATTGAAAGGCTTGCAATACTTTCAGAAGATGGAATAATTGATGCGCATCTTATTCCTGAAGAAATAAAAACAGAGGCAAGTTCTTTTGATTTAAAAAGGATGGAGTACAACTTTTTAAAAAAGGTGATAAAAGAATGTGGTGATGATATTAAAAAAGCCGCAGAGAAACTTGGAATCCATCCATCAACGCTTTATAGAAAAATAAAAAAATTTAAAGAAAATGAACAAGTTTAATAAAGAAGTTGCAGATATATTTTTTAAAATTGCTGATGCACTTGAAATACTTGGTGAAATGCAGTTTAAAGTTCTTGCATACAGAAAAGCTGCAAGGGTTATAAGTGAACTTTCTGAGGATTTGAGAGAAGTATATAAAAATAATAAACTTGAGGAAATTCCAGGTATAGGTGAAGGTATTGCTAAAAAGATAAAGGAATACATAGAAACAGGAAAGATGAAGAAGGCAGAAGAGGTCCTTTCCCGTCTTCCAGAAGGTCTTCTGCCCCTTATGTCAATCCCTTCGTTAGGTCCAAAAACGATTGCACTCGCTTATAAAAAATTGGGTGTTAAAAATATAGATGACCTAAAAAGAGTTTTAAAAGACGGTTCACTTGCAAAATTACCAGGAATGGGTGCAAAGAAGATTGAAAACATAATAAAGGGGATAGAATTATGGGAAAAAGGGAAACAAAGGTTTTTACTTGGAGAGGTTTATCCCCTTGTTGAAGAAATAATTAATGAACTAAAATCACGCAGAGAAATAATGGAAGCAATTCCTGCTGGTTCATATAGAAGAATGAAAGAAACTGTTGGTGATATTGATATCCTAGTGATGACAGAAGAGGGTAAAAAGGCGGTTGACATATTCTGTTCTTTAAAAGGTGTTGAGAGAATTTTAGCACAGGGTGATACAAAAGGTTCCTGTATCTTCCATGGTAATATACAGGTTGATTTAAGGGCAATTCCACCTGAATCTTTTGGTTCTGCCCTTCAATATTTTACAGGCTCAAAAGCCCATAATGTTCATCTAAGAAGCATTGCAAAACAAAAGGGTTTAAAGATAAGTGAATACGGTGTTTTTAAAGAAGATAAAAAAATTGCGGGTGAAAATGAAGAGGATGTTTATGAAAGCATAGGACTTATATGGATACCACCTGAAATGAGAGAGGATACAGGTGAAATAGAACTTGCAATTCAAAGAAAATTGCCAAAACTTATTGATTATAATGATACAAAAGGAGATTTACATGTTCATTCAAAATATTCTGATGGGACTATGACCCTTGAAGAAATTGCAATACAGGGTAAAAAAATGGGTTATGAATATATAGCAGTTTGTGACCATTCACAAAGTGTAAAATATGCTGGTGGTCTTGAAATAGGGGATATAAAGAAAAAGATTGAGGAAATTAAAAGAATAAATGAAAGGAGAATAGGCTCTTATTTAATAATGGGTGCAGAAGTTGATATTCTGCCTGATGGCTCCCTTGATTATCCTGATGAAATCTTAAAAGAGATAGACCTTGTTTTAGTTTCAGTTCATACAGGCTTTAAAAAAGATAATACTGAGAGAATATTGAAGGCACTTGATAATCCCTATGTGCATGGATTATCACATCCTACAGGTAGACTCTTAGGGCAGAGGGAAGGTTATCCTGTTGATATGGAAAAAGTGATTGAGAAGGCAAAAGAAAAGAATAAATTACTTGAAATAAATGCCTATTATGAAAGACTTGATTTGTATGATGTTTATTTAAGAAAAGCAAAGGAAAATGGTATTAAATTCCTAATAGGAACAGATGCCCATCATCTCGGACAGATGTGGATGATAAAACTTGGTGTTGGTATGGCAAGAAGGGGTTGGTTAGAAAAAGAGGATGTTATAAATACTTTATCTTATAGAGAGCTTCTTGATTTTTTGAATTCTATAAGAAAATAATTAACGGAGAGGGTGGGATTTGAACCCACGGTTCCGCTTTTGGCGGAACGCACGATTTCCAGTCGTGCCCCTTAAACCAGGCTCGGGCACCTCTCCCTCAAACAAGTTATATTATAAAGAAAAAAATTTTTTGTTTTCAATTTTATTTTACCCCAAAAAATATAGATAAAAGGATAAAAAGAGAACCAATGATTTGAATAAATTTGAATTTTTCTTTTAAAAAAATAAAAGAAAGAATGATTGCAAAAACAACTTCCAAAAGTAAAAAAAGAGAGGAGGTGAATTCAGAGGTTTCAGAAAGACCAAGATGATATAAAAAATAGGCTAAAAATGTACAGAAGAAGGCAAGATGAAATATAGCATAATATCCCTGTAAGTTTTGAGGAAATCTAAAGTTTATGAGTGTAAAAGGGAAGAGAAAAATTAAAGTTAAGAAAATAATAATTGCACTAAATTCAAAGGGATTTATTTCTTTTAAAATTTTCTTTGCTAATATTATATAAAAAGCCCATAAAAATGAAGAGAGTAATGTAAGTATATCACCTTTTATGTAATTTGTTTCAAATTTTCCAATATCTTTATAAAATAAAAGAAAAAGGCCGAATAAGGAAAAAATGAGCGAAATTATCTGAGTTTTATTTAAATTTCTCCTTTCAAAGAAATAAAGTATGATTGGTATCCATAAAATATATGTATTTATGAATAAACCGGCTCTTCCTGAAAGGGTATATTTTTGGCCTATGAATTGAGATAAATAACCTGTTGCAGATAATAAACCTGTGAGTAATAAATCCCTTCTTAAAAGTTTATTGATATCAAATTTTAAAAAAGGTAAAAAGAAAAGGAAAGAGAGTAAGAACCTGAAAAATACAAATTGAAAAGGTTGTATATAAGAAAGTCCCCATTTTACAATCGGAAAAGAAGTTGACCATAAGAATGCTGAAACAAAAAGATATAAATATTTCAATTCAAAGCCTTTCTTCCTGTATCTTACCTCCTGTTTTTACAAAAGTATAATTGCAATTTGGACATTTATAAGGGGTTATCTCTTTAATTATTGAAAATTTGTAATTGCATTCAGGACAGGTATATTTTAGGAGTTCACCTTTTGGTTCAATTTGAACAGGAACCATACTTAGTCTGCATAATGGACACCAAAGTGGTTCTTTTTCATTTTTACTTATGAAGATGATAGCACTGCAACCTTTGCATTCAAATGCTTTCATATTTTATATTATAAAGAATTTAACCATGAAAGAAGAAATAATAAAAATTTATGAAAGGATAAAAGGGGAATATTCAGGGAAAAGGGCAAAGGAGATCGCAATCCAGATTTCAAAATTCCATAGAATTCAAGTATCTTCATGGTTTTCTAACGCAATTTATTATTGTAAAAATTTGCTAAAAGAAAAGGGGATTAGATCTTATATTCATAAATTTCCCTCTGATGGAAAAAGAAAGTATTTTACGATGAAGTCTTTTAAAGAATGGAATTGTAAAAAAGGTATCCTTTATCTTGAAAAGCCTTTTAGAAAGAAAATTGCAGATTTTGATGAAATGAAATTAAGTGTTATTCCGAGGTCAGGAAGTGTTAAAGGCTTTTTTGACCTTGTACACTATGATGGAGGTAAAAAGGATTTAAAAAATAAAGTTATCTTGATTTCAAAAAATGAATTTTTAAAAGAAGAATTTTTAAAGGAAAATAAGGTTAAAGGTGTTATATTTTATGGGATGAGCGAGATAGAAAATGTAAGGAAAAAAGAGGATTTAATGGATGCATTGCAATATGTTTCCTTTTGGCCAGAAATTGAAAATAAGTTCTTTGGATTTATAATTTCTCCAAGAAAAGGGGAGGAATTAAAAAAGATTCTTTTAAAGAATAAAAAAGTGAAAGTTTTTGCTCATATTGAAAGCGAATTCAAAAACGGATATATTGAGGTGCTTGATATATTTTTCCCTGGTAAAAAAGATGAAGAAGTATGGGGTATTGCTCACTTATGTCACCCTTCTCCATTTGTAAATGATAATGCATCAGGTGCTGGAGCAATTATTGAACTTTCAATTTTATTTAAAAATTTATTTGATAATAAAATTCTTGAAAAACCATTAAGAGGGATAAGATTTCTTTTATTACCTGAAATGACAGGAACATATGCCTATTTAAAATCAATAGAAAAAGAGATTTATAAAGTAAAAGGGTGTATAAACCTTGATATGGTTGGAGAGGATCAAGAAAAATGTAAGAGCAGTTTTTGTCTTATAAAGGAGCCCTTTTTAATAAGAACTTATATTTCCTATTTAGGAGAGTTAATTTTTGAATATATTCAGAATGGATATAAAACTTTTTATGAAAGCGATTATATCCCCCGCTTAAAAGGAAAGATAACAGAGTATTCAGGTGGTTCTGACCACTATATTTTAATTGATCCGACAATCGGGATCCCTTCAATAATGCTTGGGCAATGGCCTGATAAATTCTATCACACATCTTTTGATTATGAAGATAAAATAAGTGAGGAATCAATGAGATTTGCTGGGTGTTTTGCCGGCACCTTAATTTATTATATTGCCTCACTTAAAGAGAAAGAAGAGATTGCAAAAAGAATGGAGTTTATATTTAAAAAAAATATTTATGAAATGAAGATAAGAGAGGAAAATTTTGAGAAGGAAAAGATTCTTTACCTTTCATACAAAAATGCACTCAATTCTTTAAAACTTTTTAAAAAAGATTTTGATGCTGAAAAATTTATAAAAGAAATTGAAGGAGAATTCAAAGAGTTTCCTTCAATTAAAAAGAAAGGGGAAATTCCAAAAAGAAATTTCAAAGCCCCCCTTTATTTTAAATCACTCATTAAAAAAATGAAAAAGAATGAAAAAGAATGGTTTGAAAAAAGTTTAAAAAAGAAAAAATATTTAAGAGGTCTTCTTGAACTTTTTATATATTATATAGATGGAAAAAAAGACCTTTCTGAAATATGTGAGATAATAAAAATAGAAACAGGTAAAAATGAAACTGCCTTTTTAAAAAAGTTTTATAATATTTTAAAAAAATATAAATTTTTGAAATCATTGAGAAAAAGCGGCATGAAGAATTGATAGTTGTTACTTTAAAAATGTATTTTTATTACCTGATTCAACAGCAATAAAAATAGACTATTATCTTCCGAGAAAAAAAGCGGGATTTTGACCTGAACGATGTTCCCATTTTTTATTACAAGGTGCATTAACGGGGAACACCTCGGGGTGTAAATTGGACCAAGCGAGCTCTGGATTTTAAAAAATGTTTTTAATCATATAAAAAAATAAGAAGGTGCTTTGAATCTTTTTTAATTTTTTCTTTATAATTCATTTATGAAAATAATAAATGTTCCAAAGGTTTTAAGGGAAAAATTGGGTGATGATGGAGTAGAAGCACTTCTTGAGTTAATAAATCTTGCAGATGAAAAGATGAAGGAAAACATAATAGAAATTCAAACAGAAAAATATGAAAGAAGACTTTCCGAGGAGATATCAAGATTGCGTTCAGAAGACCTTGCAAAACTTGATAAAAGGATAACAGAAGAAATCTCAAAATTAAGGGTTGAAATTTCAAGAACATATTCAAACATAATAAAATGGATGTTTATATTCTGGGCTCTTCAAATTGGAGTTATAACAGCAATACTTTTTACTTTTTTAAAGTTTATAAGATAGTTTTATACAGGGGATGACAGACTCCTTTACGCTGTTGATGTACTTAATGAGGATGGGAATAAAAAATGCTTTTAAAGATAGATGGAAGTACAAAAGAAATTCTTGCAGAAAAGTTTAATTCCTCTTGACAAAAAAAATTTAAATAGAGTATAATTTTAAAAATTTTAAGGAGGATAAATGTATAAAAAATTGAGTATAATGATGGTAATCCTTATAAGTATAATGGGTTGTGCAAAAGGTATTTCAAAGGAAACAATGGGTGAGCTGGAGGAGACAAAAAAGGCTCTTGAAGCAGCTAAGGCTTTACTTGATGAATGTAAAACTGAAAAGGAAAACTTGACAAAGGAGAAAACAGAAAAGGAAAATCTTTTAAAAAATCTGGAAAAGGAAAGGGATTCTCTTTCAAAACTTCTTGAAGCTATAAAACAAGGATATTAAAGGAGGCAAAAATGAAAAAAACAATTTTTATCTTATTTATTTTCTCTTTCATTCTTTTTTCTCAGGAAAAATTGACAGAAAAAAGAGCAAAAGAAATCATAGATTCTTTAAAGGCTGTTTTAAATGAAGTTCAGGCAGAACTTTCAAGTTGTCAGAATGAAGTAAACCCTCTAAGATCTGAATGTGCTAGTTTAGACGAAAAAATAGGTTCTTTGCAGAAAGAGATAAGTTCTTTAAAAGAAGAAATTGGAAAATATCCATCAGAATACACAGTTAAAAAGGGTGATTTCCTTGCAAAAATAGCAGGTTACAATTTTATATACGGTAGCTATAAGGGATGGCCAAGAATCTATAGGGCAAACCTTGATAAAATAAAGAATCCTGACCTTATCTATCCTGGAGATGTTTTAAAAATACCACATGGTCTTGATAAAACATATACTGTTATAAGGGGTGATTATCTTTCCAAGATCTCTTCTTTCTGGTGGATATATAGAGATGCAAAAGATTGGAGAAAAATTTATGAGGCAAATAAAGACAGGATTAAAAACCCCAATTTTATTTACCCAGGGCAGGTGCTTACAATACCAAGATAATTGGAGAAAGTAATTTCTTTAAAAAATTTTCCTTTTAAAGAAGTTTTTGGTCTTGCTAATGAGAATTTAAGGATTCTTAAAGAAAGTTTTCAGGGTAAAATTTATATAAGGGGTGAGGACCTTTTCTTTACAGGGGATGAAAAGGAATTTGAAATTTTGAAAAGGGTTATTAAAATACTTGAAAGGATGGCAAAAGAAGGTGTTTTTTTGGAAAAAGAAGAAATAATTTCTGCTTTTGAAATGGCAAAAACTGTTGAAGAAAAGGAATTTGAAAAGGATTATATTATTACTCCAAAAAAAATTATATATCCTAAATCTGAGAATCAAAAAAAATACATATATTCTTTAAGGGAAGAGGATATTGTTTTTGCAGTTGGTCCTGCAGGAACAGGAAAAACATTTCTTGCAGTAGGAGTTGCAATAGAATTTTTAAGAATTAAAAAAGTTGAGAGAATTGTTTTAACCCGTCCTGCTGTTGAAGCAGGTGAATCTCTTGGATATCTTCCAGGAGATTATAAGGAGAAAGTTGAGCCTTATCTTGTTCCTCTTTATGATGCTCTTTTCCAGATGATTCCCTATGATAAGATAAAAAAATATACGGATGCAGGCATTATAGAAATAGCACCACTTGCTTATATGAGGGGTAGAACACTTTCCAATGCTTTTATCATTCTTGATGAGGCTCAAAATACTACACCGCTTCAAATGAAGATGTTTTTGACAAGGATTGGACTTTTTACAAAAGTTGCAGTAACAGGAGATATAACACAGATTGATCTTCCTGTAAATGTTCCTTCTGGAATGAAAGTTGCAATGGAAATCCTTAAAGGCATAAAAGGAATAAAATTTTGTTATTTTGACAAAAGTGATGTTGTTAGGCATCCAGTTGTTAAGAAAATAATAGAGGCTTATGAAAAATACGAAGGCGAGAAAAGAAGGGATTAAGAAAGAGAAATTTTATAAATTTTCCATTTCTATTTCTTTTTTAATTTTTATTACTATTTTATATCCAGGTGATGGAGAAAATCTAAAGAAAGTTTATTTCAGGGCTGGAGAAATAGTTCCTTATGATATAATTTCCCCTTTTGAACTTAAGATTCCAAAAGAAAAAGAAGAAATAGAAAGGGAAATTGAAATTGTAGCAAAGAGTATAAAACCCTGTATTTTTAAAAATCCTGAATTTAAAGAAAATACAGGGAACATAGAAATAAAGAATTTTATTTTGGAAAAGGATAAAAAAATTTTTATGAAGAAATTTAATGAACTTTATACAACTTTAGTTAAAAAGATAATAGTAGAAGATAAAGAAATATTAAAAAAATATGGAGAAAAAGTGATTTTAAAAGAAGGTGAAAATGAAAAGGAAGTAAGTTTAGATGAAATTATGGATATAAAAGATGTTGAAGAAATTGTTAAAAGGAAAAGCGAAGAGTTTTATTCTGGAAAGATTAAAATGCAAAGAATTTTTTATGAAATTTTTTTAACCTCTTTTAAACCAAATTATAAATTTGATGAGGATTTTACGAAAAGAAGAATAGAGGAGGCAAAACTTTCAATAGTTCCATATAAATATGTTATATTAAAAGGGGAAAAGATAATTGGTGCCCATGAAAGGGTAACTCCTCAGATTGAAGAAAAATTATCTTTTTTACAAAAAATGTTAAAACAAAGCGGCACGAGGACCTTTACAAATAGATTGGGTATCTTTTTTCTTTTCTCTCTTATTTTCCTGATATTCTATTATATTACTCGTTTTTATTTTAAGAAAATTTACGATGATATTTTAAATTTAACTGCCCATTTTATAAATTTAATTATTTTAATTCTTTCCTCATATATTTTAATTAAACTCAATTTAGATTATTACTTTGTGCCCTTTCCATTTTTTGTAATGATTTCTGGAATAATTTCTTCCCCACTTTTTGGAATGTTTACGAATTTTTTAGGTTCTCTATACCTTTCAATATATTTTGGGTCATCCTTCCAGATTTTTCTTTTCTTTATTTTCATAGGTACCGTAGGGACTCTTCTTATAAGATTTTTAAAGACAAGATTCTATTTATACTCAAATATTTTAGTAATTTTTTTAACTGGCTTTGGAATAACTCTTTTTCTTTCTTTTGTTTTTGGAATTAAATATGAGATTAATAAAATTTTCTTAGGCAACCTTTTATCCAGTGTAATCTCTATTTCATTTTTATCAGTGTTTCTTATTCTTTATGAAAGAGTTTTTGGTATCACAACAGATTTTGTTCTGATGGAACTTTTAAATTTTTATCATCCCTTATTAATAGAACTAAAAAATAAAGCAGGAGGAACCTTTGTACATTCAGAAATTGTTGCAAACCTTGCGGAAAGTGCAGCAAAAGCACTTGGTGCAAATTCGCTTCTTGCGAGGGTTGGTGCTTATTTCCATGATATAGGTAAACTTTTAAACCCGGATTACTATGCTGAAAACCAGACAGAACATAATCCACATGATAAGCTCTCCCCTAAAATAAGTGCATTAATAGTTAAAAATCATGTAAAATATGGAGTCCAGCTCGCAAGGAAATATCATTTACCAAAAGAAATTATAAATATTATTGAAAGTCATCATGGGACAACCTGTATGGTTCCTTTTTATGAAAAGGCAAGAATTTCTGACCCTGATATAGGAGAAGATGAATTCAGGTACCAAGGACCCAAGCCAAGGACAAAGGAAGAAGCAATTATAATGCTTGCTGATACTGTTGAAGCAGCAGCAAGAAGCCTTGAGGAAGTTAACCCATTAAAGATAAGAGAAATGGTTAAAGAGATGATAAGAAGAAGATTTGAAGATGGGCAACTTGATGAATGTGACATTAAAAGAAAGGATCTTGAGAAAATAGAGGAAGTATTTATACCTATTCTTATTTCTCAATTTCATGGAAGACCCGAATATAAAAAATTTTAGAGTTAATTTTTATACTACTTTAAAAAAGGGGTTTCATTTTTTTTCTAAAAGAAAAATAAAGGAAATATTTGAGGAAGAAAAAGTAAAAGATATAGAGGAAATAAATGTTATTCTGGTTGGAGATAAGAAAATTAGGAGTTTAAATAAAAAATTTTTGAAAAGGAAAAAAGTTACCGATGTGATTTCTTTCAATCTTGGTGAAGTTGCCGAAATATATATATGTAAAAGATTTGTGAAAGAAAAGGAAGAATTTTTAAAATTGCTTTTTCATGGATTTGCCCATATTATGGGTTTTGATCATAAAAATGAAAAGGAAAGAAAGATTATGGAGAATTATGAAAATAAACTCCTGAAAAAATACAAAGATAAATGATTCTTTCAATTTTAATTATTTTACTACTTTTTGTTTTAGCATTCTTAATCTCTGGTACTGAGACTGCTTATTTTTCTTTAAGAAAAAAAGATATTCTCTTTTTTAAAAAAGAAAGTGATTTCTTGACAAAGATATTTCATCATCCTGAAAAATTTATTGTAATTCTAATAGTCTTAATTAACATAACGCATTCTTTTGCTTCCAGTATATTTACACAGATTTTCTACAATCTCTATGGAGAAACGGAGATTATTTTAAATGATATTTTGATAACTCTCTTCTTTTCGCTGCTTTTATTCATATTTACGGAACTTTTACCAAAAAATATCGCTTTTTTATCTCCTTTAAAATTTGCTTTGTTTATAACTCCTTTCTTTAAATTTATTTATATTTTTTTTGAAAAAATTTTATTCCCATTCATTTTTTTATTTTCTCTTTTAAAAAAAATAATGTTAAAAAGAAAAAAGGAAGAAGGTTTTATTGAAGAGTTAAATAAGAGTTTGAGCATAATAGAAAAAATGGGTGAGATTGAAAAGGAGGAAAAAATTTTGATTGGAAACATTATAAAAGCAAGAAAAGTACCTGCAAAGAATATAATGATTCCTTATAAAAAATTGAAAGTTTTATCTTTTGATAAAAAAATAAAAGAAATTTTAAAAGAGGAGATAATTTATTCTCATATGCCAGTAGTTCGTCAAGATAAAATAATAGGTGTTGCTAAAATATGGGAAATTTTGAAAGAAGAAAATAAGGAAAAATATGTTTATGAGATTTTAAATCCATGTTCCTTTTACGATGAAAATATAGTTATAGGTGATCTATTTTTAAAAATGATGAAAGAAAAAAAGGAGTTTGTTATTTTAAAAAAAGGAGAGGATATTTCAGGATGTGTTACAATCCGGGATATTTCTAATTTTTTTCTAAGAGATATTCAATAATTTTTTTAAATACTTCTTCAGGTTTTATTTGAGTAAGGCATTTTTTATTGAACTTACATTTTCCTTCTCCGTGTATACTACATGGTCTGCATTTTAAAAACTTTTCAAATACAACTCCCTTTCCTCTTGGTTTAAAACCAAATTCAGGAAGTGTAGGTCCATAAATAACAAATAGAGGTTTTCCATAGGCTTCTCCTATCTGAACTCCCACAGTATCATTTGAAACAACAAAAAGAGAATTTTTTACAATATAAAATGTTTCTTTCCATGAAGTTTTTCCCCTTAAATCAACAAATATGTTATTTTGAAAACCATTTTCTTTTTTATCCTCCTTATCTCCCAGGATAAGTATTTTAATGTTCATTTTTTTATTAAGCATTTCCCCAAGTTTTTCATAGAAATCTATTGGCCATCTTCTCTTCTCAAAAAAGCCTCCCGGGAAAAAAACAGCATAATTTTTTGGCAAACCTTTGTATTCTTTCTCATTGTATAAAGATGGCATTGGGAGCTCATCAGGTATCTTTAAATTTTTTTTAATGGATTCAAAAAATATTTCAGAAAAATGAAATCCCTTTGGTTTTATTTTTAAAAAAACTGCAATCTTCCTTCTTATTGAATTTTTTTTTGGTCTCCTTATCTTTGCAGGCAACAGGAATATTGAATAAATTGTAGATAGTATTTTTTTATTAAAATCAAAAACAATATCAAATTTTTCTCTTCTCAAATTTTTAATATTTTTAAAGAAATTATCCTCAATAAAGAAGAATTTTTTAATAGAAGGATTTCCTTCAAGGATTTCATAGAATTTTTTACTCATTAAAAAACTTACTTCAATTTTATTTTCTTTTAAAACTTCAAGAAGAGGAGTTAAAACAATGAGGTCTCCTGCTTTTCCAAATCTTATAAAGAGGACTTTCATTCAATTGGAATAAAAGGGAAGTATCTATCCTTATTTTCTTTAAACCATTCCCAGGTAAGTTTTAGCCCTTCTTCAAAAGAAACTTTTGGTGAAAATCCAAACAATCTTTTTGCTTTTTCAAATGTGCCAACAAGGTTATCTATTTCAATTTTTTCAGGTCTTTCCCTTTTTTTATCCTTTATTATTTTAAACTCCTCTTTTGAAATCTCTTTTATTTTTTCAATCACCTCCATCACACTATAACTTTTTCCAGAACAGAGTATTATTTCCTCACCAAATCCTTTATCACTTTCCAGTATTTTTATAATTCCATTTACAATATCAAGAAAATATGTAAAATCCCTTTTTGGATAAAGATTCCCTATTTTTACTTCTTTGTTGTTTAAAATTTGAAGCATTATAAAGGGAATTAATGCCCTCTGAGATTGTCTTGGTCCAAATGTATTAAAAAGTCTTACGATTTTAAATGGAATATTGTAATATTCCCCATAACTTTTTACAAACTCATCCATAAATATTTTTGAAGCAGCATAAGGAGATTTTGCATATTTTGGATGATTTTCATCAATTGGCAGATAATTTATTTTTCCATAAACTTCTGATGTAGAAATATGGATTAGTGGGATTTTTTTATTTTTTAAAGTTTCCATTAAATTTATTATTATTGAAACATTGTTTAGAACCGTGCTCCTCGGGAAAATAAAAGAGTAGGGGATTGAGATACAACTTGCAAGATTTATCACATAATCTGTATCTTTTATTCCTTCAGAAATAACTTCTGGGTCTTGAAGGTCCCCAAAAATTATTTCAATTTTTTCTAAAATTTCTTTTTTTAAGAAACTCAAATTGGCAAGATTTGCAGTTGATGTATATCTTAAAATAATCTTTAATTCATATCCTTTTTTAAAAAGTTCTTCACATAAAAAAGAGCCAATAAATCCACCCGAACCTGTTAAAAGGATTTTCATTTTTCCTTAATTTTGTTTTCAATTTTTTGAAGTCTATCATATATTCCTGCAAGTCCTTCACCTATGAATCCAATGGCAAAAAGTAAAAGTCCTGAAATTATTAAAAGCATACATAATAGAATAAGTGTTCTATTGCCTTTATTAAAACCGTATCTTGCAATTATTGCTATTATTCCTACAAAAAATCCAAGAGAAATTGTGGTTAAACCTATTGTTCCGAAAAAAAGCATTGGTTTGTATAAAAATGTTAATTGAAACTTGACTGCAATCAAATCCATAAAGCCAACTATTATTCTTCCAATCCCTCTATATTTACTTTTACCTGCTCTTCTTTTTCTCAAATTTACCGGCAGTTCTGTAATAGTATATCCCATCTCCCATGCAAAGGGTATTATATATCTATGCCAGTCCTTTCTAAGGGGAATTTCCTCAAGTATTTGTTTTTTAAAAGCCTTCATAGCATTCATATCAGAAACAGGTACTCCAAACACAATTTTTGCCAATTTGTTATAAACACTTGAAACAAATTTTTTTTCATATTTTCCAATTTTTTTACCTGCAACAAGATCATACCCTTCATCTATTTTTTCAACAATTTTTTTTGCATCATCAAGCGTAAACTGAAGGTCAGCATCAAATATTACAAATATTTCTCCTCTTGCATACTTCGCACCAACACCAAGGGCTTTTGTTTTCCCTTGATTTTTTGAATATCTACATGCCCTTAAATATTCTTTATCCTTTGAAAAACTTAAGAATTTTTCATAAGTTTTATCCTCTGAGCCATCATCAATTAATATAAATTCCCAGTCTTCTATCTTATATTTTTTTAAAAAATCTTCTATTTCTTCAATTAAATAAGGGATATTTTCTTCCTCATTATATGCGGGAATTAAAACTGATACTTTAACCTGTTTCAATGAGTTCCTTTTTTTGTTTTGCAGCCCATTTTGAATAATACTTTTCTATGTATTCTCTTTTCACACGAGTGAGTTCTGTTTCAGGGAATGTAGTTAAAAGTTTCCATCCGATATCAAAAGTTTCCTCAATTCCCCTTTCTTTAAATCCCTGATTTATCATTTCCCATTCAAATTTGTCTGCAAAATGCAAATATCTTTTATCCATTTCACTTAAAGCATCCTCACCAATAATTGCAACGAGTTTTCTCATATCCCTTCCTTTTGCATA
>CBFGJO010000007.1:0-44670 GCA_965649125.1 Caldifarciminota bacterium
TTTAAAAACTTCAAGAGGACTTCTATTTTTAGGTGCCTGATACTGAATCTTTGTTATCTTTCCTTCAAGTTTTTCTTTCTTTGCTTTTTTTATATCTTCATCACTTGATGATCTTACAGGTCCAAGAAGAATTTCAAATTCATCAAACTCTTTCTGGTCATAATGATAGATATATGAGCCTGGGTATCTTGAGATAATTGGGTGGTCTTTACTTCCTTCTACATCCTCCTGTGAATATGCTAATTCAACTAAAAGGAATATAAAGATTAAGGTTTTTATAAGTTTTCCCTTCATTTTACCACCTCCTTTATCCATTTTAATTCTCCTCATAATTTTTAAAAACCTCAAAAGGTCTCCTATTTTTAGATACCTGATACTGAATCTTTGCTATCTTCCCTTCAATCTTTTCCTTATAATAAATATAAGAGCCCAGATATCTTGATATAATTGGGTGGTCTTTACTTCCTTTTACATCCTCCTGTGCCAATTCAATTACCTCCAACTCTTCCAGTATGCTTTACATCATGATGAAACATAGGCCATGGGCTATTTGCAAGCGTTCCAGAACCGCATATTGCATAAAGCATACCATCACATGAACCAACATAAATTGTTCCATCAGAACCAATAGTAGGTGAAGATTTCACACAATCTCCAGTTGTAAATGACCACTTTAATGTGCCATCAGGATTTATTGCATAAAGCTTACTACCTATGCCTACATATATTGTTCCATCAGAACTAATTGCTGGAGAAGATTCTAAAAGTGTTAAAGTATAACCTGTCGTAAATACCCATTTTAATGAACCATCAGGATTTATCGCATATAATTTGCCCTTCGTTTGTTCTCCTACATATATTGTTCCATCAGGACCAATAGCAGGAGAGCTTATTATTTCACCTTCTGTTGTGAATGACCATTTTAATGTACCATCTGGATTTATCGCATAAAGTTTTTTGTCATTAGATCCTATATAAATTGTTCCATCGGGACCAATAGCAGGTGATGAATATATAGAACCTCCTGTCGGAAAAATCCACTTCACATCGCCCAAAGGAGATAGGGCGTAAATACCGGTGTCTACCGAGCCGTAATAGATATTGCCATTAGAATCAATCGCGGGTGAAGAAAATGCAGCAGTTGTTGCCGGCTGCTCCCAGAACAATGTGCCATCAGGGTTTATTGCAAAAAACGAAACCGCACCGATGTAGATTCTGCCATCTGACCCAATGGCAGGGGTCATGGATATTATGTTATTAGTATTAAATTGCCATTTTAAACTGCCATCCGGATTGACTGCATAGAGATAACCATCCTCTGAACCGATATAGATTGTACCATCCGGGCCAATTGAAGGAGAGCCTCTACACGCTGCTGTCCCTGTTGTAAATGACCATTTTAATGAACCATCTGGATTTATTGCATAAAGTTTGTCTGATGTGCCAATATAAATTGTTCCATCAGAACCAATTGCAGGCGAATCCCATATAGGTTCTTCTGTTTGAAATGCCCATTTTAATTCACCTGGAGCATTACATTCACCTGAATAAATTTTAATTTGGTGTATAGCTGACCATTCTGATAGATTTCCATGTATATCTTTTGCTTGTGCTCTTATATTATAAGTTCCTGGAGAAGACCATGAATGACTCATTGAGACATTTGAATCTGATGGGACATACGAACTCCAATCGGATATGTTGCCATCACCCCAATCAAATCTAATTGCAACTTCTTCATTTTCTGGATCGGTTGCATGTATAGAAAATGTATAAGTAAAATTAACTTTCCCATTTACAGGACCGTCAATAAAGCTAAGAAAATAAGGCGATCCATTTTTTTTCTTAGGGCAAGAAACTAATAACATTGCAGCCAAGATAGTAAAAGCAAACGCATACATTCTTATCCCCCATTTCTTTTTAAAGCAAAGCGCAAATTTAAGTTTTCCCTTCATTTTACCACCTCCTCTATCCATTTATTTATTAATTTTATAATCTCCGGAACTTGTTTTTCAACTGGAGGATAAATAATAACTTCCTTATCCTTTGATTGAATTTTATAAATAAAACAATCAGGATAGGGCTTACCAACTATTTTGTTATTAATTTTATGAAAAAGTTCATTAAATTCTTTTAGTTCTTTTTCGCTTATATTAAACAACTTTCTTTCTTTTTCTTTTTTATCCACAAATAAAGCTTCTCCATTTTCTTTTATAAGAATTTCCCTGTTTAATCCCATAATACCACCTTGAATTTCTATCTTAAAGAGTATTTTTTCATCAGATTTGTTTTTAACAGATTTATTCGCACATCCTGTAAGAAATATTAAATAGCAAATGCAAACTAACTCTGTGATTAATAAGGGTAATGAATTGTATTTATTTAAAGAATTGCAAGGTTTTTTAATGTTATAATGTCTTAATTTTACTCTTTTTTCCATCTTTATTTAATTTTTTGTGAGACTATTTCAACTATTTTCTTTGCAAAATCTAATGCTTCTTTTGCATCCTTTTCTGTATAAATTTCAAAGGGGGCGACAGGTGGAGCCAAGGCATCAGGATATCGTGTGGGAATATAATATCTATCCAAAATTTTGCCATATTCAACTATCTCTTCAAAATGCTTATTATATTCCAGACATTTTTCAGCTAATTTTTTTATTGAATGCATTGAAACATACCTACCTGTTTTAAAAATAATGTAAGCTTTTAATGCCATCTGTGCAGCTTGCTCACTCATAAAGCAAGAAGCTGAATAAAATCTGGCATTAAAATTATTCTCGGCAACTTTGAGATTGTACTCTGCCTGCCTCAACCATCTTAATGATTCTTCCTTATTTTTTTTCATACACCACTTTACCCTCTTTTAAAACTTGCTCAATAAAAGGATTTCCATATTCTATCATTCTTTTAAACTCAATAGGTGTATAGACAAAAACATCAACTTGCCCTAAGGCATTATCTATGAGTTTTGCAACCTCTATTAACCTTCTGATAAATCTTTTTTTTGTTTTTTTAATCACTACAAAATCTAAATCACTGTATTCGTCTGTCTCATCTCGCACATAAGAACCAAAAACAAATATCTTTTCAGGTTTATATTTTTTGATACATTCAACAACTTTCTTAAATCTATTCATCTTATATTTTAATAAAAATTTATATAAAAAGTCAAATTTAAAAGGGGAAAATTTTATTTAATTTTGGTCTAATTCCGAATTTAATCTTTTTCTTTTCATTTAAGGAAAAAAATAATTCAATTTCTTCATTATTAAAGGATAAACTTATGCCTGCTCCAATTCCTTTATGGAGTCTTTTATTTTTCCATTCATTTAAATTATCAAAGGCATTTCCAATTTCTCCAAATAAAAATATATTTAAAAAAGAGCGATTTTTTGTCCCTGAGAAAATATTATAATATAAATAAATTTCATAAATCTGGGCATTTTCCCCAATGAATTCACCAAATTCAAAACTTTTCATACATTTATATCCACCAAGATATATTTTTCTATAAAAAGGAACCTCTCCACCCTGAAAAAATATTTTAAAAGAAGGAACAAAATTAAAAAATAATAATTTAAAATTGATTTTTGATTCTATAAAATTTGAAATAAATTTCTTTTTTGTAGAATAAAAATCAAAAAGGGAAAATATAGAATTTTGCATGTAATTTTTTGAAAATCCTGTCAATATACAGGCTCTTAAAGTTTTTTCAAAAAGATGTTCTGCTTTTATAAAAGATGTACCTGATAAAAGAAAAAAGTTGAAATTTTCCCTTTTATAATAAATGCCACTCAAGGGAATGTATTCTTCAAAAATAAAGTTTTCTGGGTGTTTATAATTTGAATAATTTAAAAATAGAATTGGAGAAAAATTTTTTTTAAAGGAATACCATAAAATTTCAATTTTTTTCATATTTAAAATATAAAATTTAAATTTTATTTTCTGCTCCCTGTTTAAAAAAAATCTATCCATAATTTCAAAACCAAATGTATATTTATTGTTTGGAGTAATAGAGGAAGTAAAAGAGAAATTGAATCTATTTTTTTCTTTTAAAATTACAAAAATATCTATTGTGTCATTTCCCTTTTTATCTATTAAAACATAATCAAAATTACCAGTTTCAAAAAGTTTATTTTCATAATATTTTGAATTGAAAGAATCAATTTCTTTTTTTAAAGGAAAAAATGATAAAATGTATTCCTTTGAAATGTATTTATTCCCATACACTTCTATTTCCCTTATGAAGAGATTTATTAAAACTATTGAAAGAATCCCCATACAATTGTTTCTTTATTCTTACTTTTAAAGAAAAGGATATCGGTTTTATTATCTTGATTAAAATCTTCAAAAATGTAATTTCTTGATGTTTTAATTTTAAAAGAAATGAAAGGTTTTTCAGAGAAACCCTTTTTTTCTCCTTTATAAACAAAAATTTCTTCTTTTTTAAAATAAATTATGTCATAAAAATTGTCCCTGTCAAAATCAATTATCTCAATTTCACCCTCTTCCTCTTCTTTTTCTATATCTAAGGAGATGCTGAATTTTTTTGTAAAACTTGGTGTTTTTTCAAAATCATTTTCTTTAAAAAGATAAAATCCATAGTTTATTTCGCTTTTACGCGTAATTAAAAGTTTTATTATTGTCCAAAGGTTAAAGGGTGTTATATTTGTTATAAGATCCAGTCTCCCGTCATTGTTTAAATCAATGAGTTTAACATCCGGAAGGGAAGATTCTGAAACTATTACTTGGTCAGGAGTATTTTTAAAATAGCCATTCTGATTTAAAAATAAGTAAATTATTGATTTTGTCCCAAAGACAATTTCACCAAACTTTGTAAGTAAAATATCAGCTTTTCCATCACCATTTATATCATTTAAAAAAATAGATGGGGGAAGTGGGAACTTTTCTTCTTTAACTTTTAAAAAGGAAAGGTCAATTGCAATATCCTTTGAATTTGAAAATTTATTTCCTTTTTTAAAGAAAACAAATAAAGAGTCATTTGAATATTGAGTTAAATCGGGTATCCCATCCCCGTTTACATCGCTAAAAAACAAAACTGGTGAAATATAGGTTGTTTTTAATGGGGATTTCTTCGGGATCTCATAAATGCTTTTATCTTCATCTGTTGAAATATCTTTTTCAACTAAAATTGGGATTGTATCAAAATTGCCTTTTCTATCAATTAAAATCCCTTTATCAGGGTAAAAAAATATAAGTTTATCATTGTAAAGGATTTTGCCCTTTTTTAAAATTTTACTTTCTGGATAAAGGGATGATTCCTGAAATTTGAAAAACTTTATTAAGTTTATATTTCCACTCTCAAATTTGAAAACATAAATTCCATCGGATTTTGCAACAAATATTTCATCACCTTTTAAATCAGGATAAAAATCTCCAAAATCTATGATTACCCCATCTTTTAAAATTTGAACACCCTTTAAAAAAGAGTCAAAACCATTTTGAGAAATAGAGAATATTGAAATCCTTTTTTCAGGATGAAGGAATATAAGTTCTTTTTTTTCATCTCCATCAAGATCGGTAGGGAAGATAAATCTTGTTTCAGCATGAGTTTTAAAAGAAAAATCATATAAAAAAAATAAAAATAAAATTATCATAGTTCCATAATTTTAAATAAAAATGTGCTTAAAAATGAAAATGTAAAGATATAGAAAAAGTTTAATGAGAAAAATTGGTATAAAAATGGAAAATAGGAAACATCAATTCCCTTTGTTATTTTTGAAAATATTTCAACTATTGAATTCAAATAATAGGGGAAGAAAAAATTTTGAATCTTTGGGAAAAAAGAAAGAATTAAAATGAGAAAATAAATTCCAATTGCAAGAAGAATTGAAGGAAGGATATTCTTTGCAATTATGCTTAAAAAAATTCCCAGGAGGCTATATGTGTAAATTGAAATTGAAAGTAAGAGGAAGGTTAAGATTGTATAAAACCATAAAGATGATAATTTTTTTAAAACATAACCTTGAATTTTTATTCCCTCAAATTTTGAAAAGATGAGTCCTGAAAAAATTGTAAAAAGGAAAGTAACTATTAAAAGAAAAATACTCATTATATATAAACTCAAAATTTTTGATAGAATGGTCTTATTCCTTGAATACCTTCCAAGTAAAATCATATGAAGGGTTCCATTTTCAAATTCCATTGAAAATGTTAAAGAGCCACATAGTAATGTAAATATGCACAAAAAATTGGACATAAAGTTTAAAGAACCTGAAAGCATTGAAAAACCAGATGGTTTATCATATGAAGGTGAAATAAAATATACAGAGTATCCTGAAAAAAAGGAAAATACCCCTATTATTATGGTTAAGATGATGAATCTCTTATCCTTTAAAAATTTTAAAATTTCAAATTTTATAAGTTTAATCATTAAAAAATTCCTTAACTTCTTTATCCTCTTTTGATCCACAAAATGAAATCTTACCCTCTCTAAGAATTGATACTCTATCAAATAACTCTACATCTTCCTTTCTATGGGTTGTTATGAGAAAACTTTTCCCATTTCTTTTTATTTCCTCAATTTTTCTTAAGATAAAATTTTTTGTTTCAGGATCAATATGCTCAAAGGGTTCATCAAAAATATAAAGATCTGCTTCCTTCCAGAGGTTTATTGCAAGTGAAAGTTTTTGTTTTGTTCCTTGCGAAAGGGTTTTTGCTTTATTCTTTATAAATTTTTTTAATCCCATTTCTTCAAGAACTTCAAAACTCATTTTATTTCCATAAATTTCAGAAAATATTTTATAGTTGTCAAGAAGGGAAAGATGGGGATAAAAGGAAGGATTTTCCCTTAAAATAGAAATTTCTTTTCCATTGAAAATGATTTCTCCTTCATCCTTTTTTATAAGGCCACCTATTATATTTATCAATGTGCTTTTACCAGATGCATTTTTCCCTAAAAGCCCGTATATTTCACCTTTATTAATTTCAAGATTTATTTTAATAAGAACTTTTTTATTTTCAAAAGATTTTGAAAGATTTTTAATTTCAAGAATGTTCATATTTAAGATTGAATATATCTTCAATTTTCACCAATTTTGTCCAATTACAATGTTTTTTACCCCTTTCCTTATATTTTGAAATGGCTCTTGCAAAACAGAATTCACAGTAATAAAGATTTTCACATTCGCCACATGTTTCTTTTTGAGGCAAAGAAAGCTTATAAAACTTAAAAATTTTATCTTTTTTAAATATATCTTCAGGATTTTCTTTTATTATGTTACCAATAGTACATTCCTCTTTTTTAATAAAAACACAAGGCTTTATGTTACCTTCAGGGTCTATTACAATGCTCCTCCATCCTCCACCACAATTTTGATATTTCCTCATATTTTCCATCTCTTCTCTCTCAATAATCTGAATGAAGTTTTTATATTTAAAAATAATTTTATTTTCAATTTCAAATATCTCTTTGCCTTCCTCTTTCTGCCATTTTATATTTTCTCCTCTACCAAAAGGTAAAACACTATTCCATACAAATTTATTTGCTCCTTTTTCAATTGCAAGCTTTAAAGTATCCTCTATATATTTAACTGTATCAGGATATACACTCATTGAAACCCTTATAAAGCAACCAGCTTTTTTAAAAATTTCAATTGAATTTATTACCTTTTCAAAAGCACCTTTTACCCCTCTTTTTTCATCATGTATTTCAGGGTTTGGTCCATCAAGGCTTATATTTATCAACAATTTATCCCTGTATTTGCTAAAAATATCAATATCCCTTTCATTTACTAAGGTCCCATTTGTTAAAGCAGAAACATATTCAAAGTTTTCACAGCAGAATTCAAGAATTTTATAAAAATCAGGATGCAAAAAGGGTTCCCCTCCTGTAAGTTCTATTATTCTGAGTCCTTTCTCTTTAAGAAATTTTAATATATTATGAATTTCAAGAAAGGAAAGGAAGTCTCTTTTTTCCGTTGAAGTAGAAGCATAACAATGAGCACATCTCAGATTGCACGAATAAGTAAGTTCAAAAGCAACATGCAATGGATAAAAATGGTTAAATGAACCTGTAATTTTTCTTTTTACTTGGTAAGGAGATGAAAATAGAAAAATATCTTGATTTTTTATTGCTTCATTTATAAACGGGGAAATTTTTTCTCTCAAATAGTTATAATCCATTTCAGGATAAATATTTTTTATTATTTCTTCAAGTGTTTTGCTTCCATCGGATAAATAAAAAAATTCAGCAGCCTTTTTGTTTATAATCCATGTTCCTTTTGGAATCAGATTTTCTTTCCCAATGAGGTTTTCAGGTGTTTTATGTTTTTCTCTGAATATAAAACCACCTTCTGGAAAAATATGCATTGAAAAAAATGGATTAAACAAAATGTATTTGTTTCTCATATTTATCCCCTTCCCCCTCCTTTGATTTCTTTTAGGGAACAAAAAATACCGTTGCTGCAACAAGGACTACCAATGCCCAGCTCGCACCGCATCCCATACAACCGGCACAACCATTGCACTGCTCTTTCATTATTCCCACATACATTGGTAATTCAAGTCCTGTCATCTTTCACCTCCTTTTTTTTATTTATATGAAATTTTTATGCCAGAGTATAAATAATTAAAATTGTTGAAAATAAATAAAATTGATTTCGATAACTGCAATTTTATTGCATAAATTTTTTTATCTTTTGCAATTTTATTGCAATTTATTCTTAATATTTCAAAAATTTCTGATTCAAAAAGTATTTCAGAATACATAAGAGTTTTAAATTTTTAGAAATAAAAGGAATGAATTAATTTTGTTGTTCCCTTTCTTATGTATGGCTGCCAGATATTTTCATCTTTTACCCTAAAATCATTGTAAATTCCTTTTATATGGTTTTTACCAGAAGGGTTGAATGTAAAAGATATGCCAATTCTTTCACTTAAAATGCCTGAACTTGTTATTGGAATATGGGAATAGAAACTGATTCTAATTCTTCCTCCCAAACTAATCCCTAAAATGGTTCGAATTGAATAGGTTGTCTCTTCAAGTTTATTTTCAGGATTAAATTCATTCCATTGATAAACTTCGTTTAATAAAGTTAGATTTTTAAAATTAAAAGTAAAAGTAAAGTTATTTGTATTTGCCCATCCAATATAATTTTTATTGTAATTGTATATCTTGGATACCGAAGCAGATAGATATAAATTAATCATATTCTTAGATAGAGTTGAAAATAAATTTGAGACAAAAAGACAAAAAGTAGGTGATGTAATTTTATTTCCCATTTCAAAATCTTTTTTATATCCAGAGGAAAAAATCAAATATGTTAAATTTTTAAAAGTAAAAGATAAGTTGTTAATTATGGAAAACTCAGGGGATTGACCTATTTCTTTCCCATAGTAAAAATCAATGGAAGGAGTAAAAAATAGTATTTTTTTGTTTATAAAAAAATTATATCCTATACCTGAACTTATATACTTTTCTCCTTTTTGAGGAATAAAACCCACTTCGTTATCTGAAAAATTAAGCGGGACTGATAAAAATTCAAATGAAAGACTTAGATTCTTTATCATTCTTTCATAATTTATTTTATGGGCAAAATCCTTTGAAACATAATTATCAAAAGCAGTCATTAGATTAAATGTTGTGATAGAATCACTGTAAAAAGCCTGAGAGCCAATAAGTCCTTTTGTTTTTTGCCCATAAGGTAATTTGTGTGCACTTAAAAGAGAGAGTGAAAATTTCTTTTCAGGTAATATTTTGATTTTACTTACAAAAAAATCAGAGCGTGGAATACCTATAAACTCATCTTCACTTTTTTTAGTCTGTGAATGAAGAAATGAAAATTCAAAATATTTTGATTTTATAAAGAATTTATCTGCAAAAATAATTGGTATAACTTTTCCAGATGGAAGCGTTTTTCCAATCTGTCTTGAATGGAATACATCAAAAAAATATGTTTTGCCACTTAACTTGAAAAATTCAGAACCTTCTGTAAAAAACGGACGGGTTTCTTCATAAAAAAGCGGATATTTCGTTAAATTTAAACGAAAAGGGTCAGCTTCAACTTCTCCAAAATCAGGATTAAAGGTAAATGCAAATTTTATGTTTTCAGAAAGCTTAAAATAAATATTTGAACCAATATCACCTTTGAATTTATATTTTTCTCCAAAATCTTCTCCATGATGCATTAAAAATATTGGTTGAATTTCTGTTATAACCAATTTTGTGCTATAGTTTACCATTTTAATCACTTTAAATCTTGAAATGGAGAATTTTTCCTTGTTAGGGTCATATGGTGAAAGGCTTGCCTGATAAACATAATTTGGACCTATCCTTTCTATATCAATCCCCCATTTCCCCTTTTTACCCATAATTCCTTTCCATGGAACAAGAATTTCAACATCAAAGTAATCATCATAGGAAGAGGTTTTTCCCTCCCAAAGGAATTCAACCTGAAAATCATATTTTTCCCCGCCACTTGAAACTTTTGCATCTTGCTTATTACCATTTGCGTATATCATCAGCATATATGCATTTTCTCTATCAAGATAAGTATCTAAAAATATCATAACTGCATCCCCCATAGAAGATATATCAGGTTTTCTTTCTTTTGTGAAGCAGCGAAGACCAAGAACAATTCCTTCTTCATTTTGAAATATATAAATAGTTGTTGATTCTGGAGGATTTTGAAAAGGAACAGGATAGATTTGAATTAACTCGTTAGTTTTAAACGCACTTTCATAAACATTTTCAATCAATTTCCCATCAAGTATTATTTTTTCACCTTTTAAATATGGAACATCAATTGTATCTGTAAGATTAAAAAATATAAGAATAAAAAATTTACTCATTTTAACCTCCTTTTTAATTTATGAGCAAGTAAACCATAAACTTCTTTTCCATCTACTTTAACTGGAGCAATTATCCCAATTTCCTTTATCTTGTTTTTCTTTATAAAAATATAAAGAGGTGTTTTTTTAATATGAGAGTTAAATAAAGAACTGCCTCTATCCCAGATAACTTCTGAAATTTCCAGTTTATACATAAAATATTTTATCTCATATAAAACTGGATGGTCAGTAACTACTAAGACTTTTAAGAATTTCAAATCTTTTAAAGAATCAACTATACATTTTAATTCTTCTAAACAGGTTATGCAATCCGAAATTCTGAAATATAAAATTAAAAAATTTTTATCTTTAAAACTATAAACCAAAGGGGTATCACTTTCTAATTTTACAACAAAAAAATTTTTTTCTGAAATTGAAATTTTTTTAAATTCTGGTATGTAATTTTTGAGATATTCCGAAAATAAGGCATTTTCTTCTTTTCTTGAAATATAAATTCTGATGCATATTCCTAAAATAAAGGCAATTATTAAAAAAATATAAAATAAATTTTTCTTCATTTTTCAAATTCAGAAACGAGTAGTGTATCACCTTTAACAAAAAATATTTTTTTATCCTTTGCTCCAACAAGTTTACCAAAAGGAAGATAATCCTCAAGTAAAAAATTATTTTTCTCAATATCAAAAATATCAATGGCATAACTTACTTCTTCATAAACCATTGGAGGTTCTTTTTGAATTTTAAATAAATTCCTTTTTGTAATTTCCTCTTTTACTATTTCATTTACACTAAGTCCTTTCCAAAGATTTACCACTTCTGGCACAATATAACACTTTTTGCTTTCAGAAAAAGAGGAGACCAAAAGATACCTATTTTTTAATAAAAATAAATCGCATAGGAATATCCAGTTATTTTTTGTTAATTCCTTAACAAAATCTCCATTAAATTTTCTTATCTCAATTTTATTTGGCGGGAAAATCATATAAATAAGTTTCTTTTCGGGGTCTATCGCAAATGGCATACTGAAAAATGCCTCTATCTTTTTATTTATAACTCCTTTTCCAGCATTACATAAAAAATTTCCATTTTTTTTATGAATTTTTGTAAATAAAAAGGCAGTGTAATTTAATGAGTCAATCTTTTCTATTTCTTTTAAAACTCTCATAAAAATTGTGTCAGCGCAGATTTCCATATTGCATGTTAATTCTTCAATTAGGAAATTATTTATAAATTTTCCATCTTCACCTATCTGAGAAACTCTTTTTAAGATAAAATCATAAATGAAAATACTTTTTTCTTTTTCATCATAAACCATATCTGTTAAAAATTTCCCTTTTTTTATCTCATAACCTTCTCCTTTAATTATGCTGTCCAAAATTTTACCATTTTTATCTATTTTTAAAACTATATTTTCTTTAGAACTCAAAATATAAAAATTTTCTTTTCTATCACATATCACTTTATTTACTTCTATAAGAACTGGCAAACTTATTTTTTTAAGAACTTTTAAATTCATGGAATGACCAAAATTAAAAAATAAGAGAAGGGAAAAAATTTTTATTATATTTTTCATATCCTACCTCCTGCTTCTGAAACTCTAACCACAAATAAAAAAATTTTATCTTCTTTAAACCAATTTTTAGTTTCCCATTATAGCACATTAACAAA
Source organism: Caldifarciminota bacterium (assembly GCA_965649125.1). Taxonomy (GTDB): domain Bacteria; phylum Hydrothermota; class Hydrothermia; order Hydrothermales; family Hydrothermaceae; genus JBDRZD01. Next base: position 12,480 of record CBFGJO010000007.1, read on the forward strand.
TCCAGAGCGTGCAGCTCTTACTATATCCAATGCATACTTTACCAATCCAGCGCACACCAGCAAGTCACAGGAGTACGTGGACAGGTGCATCTAAACCCAGTGTAAACACTGAAGGACAACCACCCAGGTAGATAAATGGGTTCGTTAGCAAACAATTTTTTTGGGGTAAGAAAACATCCTGCAACATATCCTGTCCACAAGGAGAGAAAAAGTATACTCACCACCACGAGTTTTTTTACTATTTTTTTCATCTTTCACCTCCTTTTTAATTTATATGAAATTTTTATGCCAGAGTATTAAATAATTAAAATTGTTGAAAATAAATAAAATTAATTTCGATAACTGCAATTTTATTGCATAAATTTTTTTATCTTTTGCAATTTTATTGCAATTTATTCTTAGAAATTTTTATATCTAATGATTTAAATATGTTATAGAGTTGTCTTTTCTTCACCTTTAACTCCTCACATAAACCATCAATATTTCCACCTGAATTTAAATAATCTTCTATCATTATTTTTAAAAATTTATTGCTCATACATTCTACAATATCTTTTATATTTTTATCTTTTAATTTTTCCTTTTTACAATAACTTTTTATCATATCTTCTGGAAAATCATCTATATCTATCTCTTTTTTATTTAAAAACTTTACATACCTGCAAAATCTTTCTAATTCCCTTACATTTCCATAAAAGGGATAACAGTATAAGAATTCAAGTGCATCCTTTGAAAATTTTACATTACTTCCTAAAAAATCCCTTATTAAATTATCTATCTCTTCCTTTTCTTCTCTTAAAGGTTTTAAATATATTCTAAAATCAGAAATTCTATAATATAAGTCCTTTCTGAATTTACCATCTTGTATAAGTTTTTCAAGATTTTCATTTGTCGCACATATTAAAAGGAAATTTGATTCTCTCTCTTTTACCTCCCCTATTTTCCTGAATTTTCTTGTTTCAAGAAACCTCAAAAGTTTTGCTTGAATAGAAAGTGGAATATTTGAAACTTCATCTAAAAATAAAGTACCATTATTTGCAATCTCTATTAAACCAATTTTTTCTTCCCTTGCATCAGTAAAGGCTCCCTTTTTATGCCCGAAAAGTTCTGATTCAAAAAGAGTTTCAGGAATACAGGATGCATCAAAAGAGACAAAATCTCCTTCTATTTTTAATTTTTTATGAATCTCCCTTGCTAAAACTTCTTTACCAGTCCCTGTTTCTCCATAAATTAAAATGTTAAAATTTTTTATAGAATTTTGAGGAATTTTTTGTAAAATTTCAATTAGGGATTTTCTTAAATACATAAGAGTTTTATTTTAACAAAATTTTGAAAATTTTTTCAAACAATTTAAATTTTTTATCCTTATTATTGGGAAAATTGAACCAGCTAATAGCAATTTTAAGGGATCCGAACCTCTTTCACATTAATAAAACAGCAAAAGTTTGACCGGTAATGGGGACAGCACCTATCTCAATTTTTATTTGATTTTAGATCTTTAAAACTATATAATATATTTTTAAAAAGGAGGGATGCGTGGAGGAAATTGAGAAAATTAAAGTTGGGGAACCATTTTTTATTAAAAACCTTTTGCTTTATCCTGTTTATTTTGAAAATGAAAATAAGTTTAATTTTCTTTCCCTTGATGAAGGTTTGAATAATAAGATGGTTAAAATTGAAGAAATAAACGGTGGAAAAATAAATGAAGTAATTTTTAAAAATCTTTCTGATCAAAAAATATTTGCAATTGATGGAGAAGAGATAATAGGTGCACTTCAAAACAGAATTATAAATACAGCATTTCTTGCAGGTGAAAAAAGCGAATTCTTGTTACCTGTTACATGCGTTGAGGAGAGAAGATGGAGTGGGGATAAAAATTTTTTACCAGGAGAGGCAAGTTTTGTTACAATAAGAAGTTTACTTTGTAAGACAGTAAATAGATCTCTTTATGAAAAAAAGAGATTTGAAGCAAACCAGACCCTTATATGGGAAAAGGTCAGGGAAACTTTGAAAACTCTTAAAGTAAATAGTAAAACTCTATCAATGCACGATACTTATAATAAATGTAAGGATGAAATTGAAAAATACATTGAGGGTCTTGATTTTGATGGTTTTAATGGATTTATTTCATTTGCAGGAAAGGATTTTTTATGCTTTGACTTTTTTTATTCAAAGAATTTGTTGAATAAGTACAAAGTGAAAATATTAAAGGGGTATGCAATTGATGCTCTTTTGAGAAGGAATGAAGTAACAAATATAATGAAAAAAGAAGAAATTAAAGAAATAATTTCTGAAATAAAAAATAGTGATAAAAAGAAATTTAAGTCAATTTCACTTGGTAATGAAATAAGGTTTGAAACAAAAAATTTTCTTGGAAGGGCACTTGAATATGAAGATAAAATTTTACATTTAGCACTCTTTAAAAAATGATTTCCTTTTTAAAATTTAATTTTTTTGATTTTATTGATATACTTCTAACTTCTGTTTTAATATTTTATTTTTTAAGACTCTTTAAAGGAACAAAAGTTCCACAGATGGTTCTTGGAATAGTTTTCATATTTCTTATTGCCTTTGCTGCTTATATTTTTGATTTCGATTCTTTAAAATGGATAATCCAGAATATAAAAACAATAGGTCTTATAGCAATAATAATTATTTTTCAACCAGAAATTAGAAGGGCACTCTCGCTTTTTGGAAGAACACCTCTTGTGAGGTACTTTTTTGAAATAAAGAAGGAAGATGTTGAAAAGGTTATTGATGAAATTGTTGCAGCATGTTTTATATTAAGGGATAGAGGGTTTGGCGCACTAATAGTTATTGAAAGAAAACTCGGGCTTAAAGAATATATTGAAAAAGGTGGAACATATATAAATGCAAAGGTCTCTGCTCCTTTAATAATAACCATATTTACCCCACCTTCACCTTTACATGATGGAGCAATAATTATAAAAGATAAAGAAATAATTGCTGCAGGATGTATTTTGCCCCTTTCTGAGAGCGCAGATATAGACCCTGCGCTCGGCTTAAGACATAGAGCAGGTATAGGAATTACAGAGGTCACTGATGCAATATGTATAATTGTATCAGAAGAAAAAAGAGAAGTTTCTCTTGCAATAAATGGAAAACTTTATAAAAATTTGAACAAAAGAGATTTAATAACTAATTTATCCTCCCTTTTTATTTCTTAGTGATAAATTCAAATATCTTTTTTTTATAACTTTTAAAATTTGTTGTTCTTTGGAGTGCTGCTTCTATTATCCCCTGGTAAATTGGGAAAAGGGTTAAAAATCTCAAAAGAACACCCGCATATATTTCATCTTTTGGCCTGAATACATCAACAGGACCAAAAAATAAAACTAAATCCTCCCCTGTGAAATAATTATCAAAAAAATCAACTATTTTTTCAATATCAGTTAAAGGAACATCTAAATCTTTTGTCCTTCCAAAAACAAAAGCATTTAAAACTAATTTAATCACTTCTTCTGTATTTTCATGAAAAACTAAAGCAAATCTTGACTTTTCATATTTGCCGCAAATCTTTAAATATGTTCCAATTTCATTAGGAGAATGGATCTCAAACCTTAAATGAATATCAAGGATAGGCACTTCCTTTGTATAACCCTCATTTCTTCTTGGCTCTATTCCATATGCAACAAAATTTAAATTTTCCTCTTCATTAATTATTGGAGCAACTGATATTTTTGAATACCAGAAAAGGTCTATTCCAACAACTTTTTCAAGAACGCTTAAAACAGGTGCTACAATTTCCTGGACTTTTGGCCTTAAAACCTTTGTAATTATTTCTTTTTTCTTTTCTACTTCCTTTAATGCAAGTTTTTCTACATCTTCAAACAGTATAAAAGGTGTTAATTTATCATTATGCATATTTATATTTTAAAGGAAAAAAATTTAAATTTCAATAAATCGTATAATTTTTGAATTAAAAAATTTTTAAATTCTTCTATACCTTCTTTTGTTTTACAGGAGATCAAAAAAGAATTTTCAAACCTCTTTGAAACCATTTTTATATAATTTCTGTCAAGAACAAGGTCTATTTTATTAAATGCGTATATCCTTGGTATATTCGCAGCATCAAGAGAAAAAAGTGTCTCCTCTACAATTTGTATCTTTTCAAAAAAATTCTCTTCTGAAACATCAACAACTTCTATAAGAATATCTGCCTCCTTTACACAGGAAAGCGTGGAACCAAAGGATGCAAGGAGCTCTGCTGGAAGGTCCTCTATAAATCCAACTGTATCTGTTAAAATAACAGGCAAATTAAGCTGGGGTTTAATCCTTCTTGCTATTGTATCCAAAGTTGAAAAAAGAGCATCTTTAACTTCTACACTTGAATTTGTTAAAATATTCATAAGTGAAGATTTACCTGCATTAGTATAGCCAACAAGCGCAGCCTGGAGTAAATTTTTTCTCTTCTTGCTTCTTTCTTTCCTCATTATTTCAATCTTTTCAAGCTCTTTATTTAAAATCCTTATCCTCTCAATTATTCTTCTTCTATCTACTTCAAGTTTTTTCTCACCAGGACCCCTTGTTCCTATACCTCCTCCAAGTCTTGATAGTTCTTTCCCTTTCCCTTTTAATTGAGTCAGCCTGTACCTGAGTTGAGCAAGTTCAACCTGAATCTTTGCCTCTTTTGTTCTTGCATGTTGTGCAAATATGTCCATTATCAGTTCTACTCTATCAATAACCTTTACCCCAAGTTCTTCCTCTAAATTTCTATGATATTTACCAGAAAGGGAAGTATCAAAAATTATAGCATCAACACCGTTTTCTTCTATTATTTTCTTTATTTCATAAATTTTGCCTTTACCTATGTAAAATTTTGGATCAGGTGATTCCCTTAATTGATATATTTTCCCAACAACCTCACATCCTGCTGTTTTTGCTAATGATTCAAGTTCCGAAAATTTTGATTTGAGTTTTAGTTTTAAACAGGGAGTTGCAAGGGAAACTAATAGAACTTTTTCAGGATGAATGGATAGCCTCAATTTTCCCTTTATATTCTTTATACCTTATATTAAATAGATCTTTTATCACCTCATCAACATGTTTTACAAATGTAAATTTAAGTCCTTCTTTCAAGGAGGGTTTCATCTTTTCAATTTCTCTCTTATTTTCTTCTGGCATTATCACCTTTTTTATACCTGCTCTTTTCGCAGCACTTATTTTTTCAGGAACACCACCTATTTTTATAACTTCACCTGTAAGGGTTATCTCACCTGTTAAGGCAATATCAGAGGGAAAAGAATAATTTAATAAAGAGGAAATCATTGCACATATGATTGCAAGACCTGCTGAAGGACCGTCTTTTGGAATGCTTCCTTCTGGAATATGAAGATGTAAATCCTTTTTTTCATAAAATTTTTCATCAATCCCAAGCCACTTTGCCCTTGACCTTATATAACTTAAAGCTGCCTTTGCAGACTCCTGTAAAATATCACCAAGTTTACCTGTTAGAATTAGATTACCTTTACCCTCTAAATTTAAAACTTCAACCCTTAAAATTTCACCTCCTGTTTCAGTCCATGCAAGTCCATAAACAACACCTGGTGGTAAACTTTTATCACTCTCTTTTTTTATATAAACTTCAGGACCAAGATAGAGGGTAACATTTTTGAGTGTAATATATGTTCTTTTATTTTTTTCTACATAATTCCTTGCAGATATTCTTACAATTTTATTTAATCTTCTCTCAAGTTCCCTAACCCCTGCCTCTTTTGTATAATTTTTAATAATTTCATAAATTGCCTTATCAGAAATATGAAAATATTCATTTTCTAAACCTGCCTCTTTTAAAAGTTTTGGAATCAAGTGTTTTTTTGCAATATGAAATTTTTCAACATCTAAATATCCGGGCAATCTTATAATTTCCATCCTGTCTCTAAGAGCAAGAGGGATTGTGTAAACTGTATTTGCAGTTGTTATAAAAAGAACTTCTGAAAGATCAAATTCTGTCTCAAGATAATTATCCTGGAAATGCTTGTTAACTTCAGGATCAAGAACTTCCATAAGAGCAGCGTATGGATCGCCTCTGAAATCCATACCAACTTTATCTATTTCATCAAGTAAAAAGACCGGATTTTTTGAACCTGCTTTTCTTATCCCCTGAATTATCCTTCCAGGTAATGCACCAACATAAGTTCTTCTATGACCCCTTATTTCTGCTTCATCCCTTATACCACCTAAGGACATTCTTACAAAACTTCTCCCCAGGCTCCTTGCAATTGATTTCGCAAGTGATGTCTTACCTACACCAGGTGGACCGACAAAACAAAGGATTTGTCCCCTTAATTTACCTTTTAATTTTAAAATTGCAAGATATTCAAGTATCCTTGATTTTGGTTCTTCAAGACCGTAATGGTCCTCATCAAGTATTTTCTTCACATTTTTTAAATCAAGGTTATCCTTTGTCCTTTTATTCCAGGGCAAATTTATTAACCAATCAAGATAAGTCCTTATCACTGTTGCCTCAGGTGAAAATGCAGGGGTTTTCATAAGTCTTTGTAATTCATGTAAGGCTTTTTCTTCAACTTCCTTTGGCATACCGGCTTTCTTTATGGCTTCCCTGTACTGAGTAAACTCATCGGGTTCTTCATAACCCAGTTCTTTCTGGATCTGCCTCATCTGTTCTGCAAGAAATACCTGCTTTTGACCTTTTCTTATCTCTTCTCTAACCTTTCCCTCTATTTCTTCTTTAATTTTTCTAAATTCAAGTTCCTCAAGAAGGGTTTTATGTAGCCCTTTTAAAAAATCAACAATTTCTTTTTCTTCAAGTAATTTCTGCTTTTTATCAACTTGGATGGGGATATTACTTGCTATTATGAAGGCAATTTCTAATTTATTTTCGGTTATAAGAAGCGAGGGTAAAAGTTCTTCAGGGACAATTTTTTCAATTTTTAGAATTTCCTTAAAAACTTCCTTTATCATTTTTATATAAATTTCTTCATCCTTTTTACTCGCGGGCAGGAAAGGATATTCTTCATATTCTGCAACAAAACAAAAATCATCATCACTTTTTTCTTTAACAATTTCTTTTACTTTTACTCTTTTAACACCATGAACAACACACCTTATCATCCCATCAGGTGTTTCCACATGCTGAACTATTTTACCAATGCAGCCAATTTCATATAAATCTTCTTTTTCCGGGTTCTCAATACTTGCATTCTTTTGGGTAAGAAATAGAAGCTCTCCATCCTCCTTTAAACCTCTATAAAAGGCATTCTTTGAAAACTTCCTTGCTATTACAAGAGGGAGTAAAGAGTTAGGAAAAAGTATTGCCTCTCTTAAAGGTATAAGAAATTTTCTCATCAATAATTTCTTTCAATTGATTCAAGATAATTTTTTAGTTTTGAACTTCTTATAGGATGTTTTAATTTTTTAAGTGCTTTAACCTCTATCTGTCTTATCCTTTCTCTTGTTACTCCAAAAATTCTGCCAACCTGTTCAAGTGTCATTGGGGGATGATGACCAAGACCAAATCTGAGTCTTATAACTTTTTCCTCTCTTGAAGATAAAGAAGAAAGGATTTCATCAAGTTTTTCTTTTAAAAGACCTTCTCTTGCAATTTGCAGAGGCGTTTTTGTGAATTCATCAGCAAGTAAGTCCCCAAAAACACCCTCTTTATTTTTACCTATGGGTTTATCTAATGAAAATGGCTGGAAAGAAACTTCAAAGGCTTGCTTTACCTTGCTTATCGGTAAACCCATTTCCTGTGCTATTTCTTCAAGCAAAGGTTCCCTTCCCAATCTTTGCATTAGTTCTCTTGAAGTTTTTGATATTTTTGATATTGTCTCAAGCATATGAACAGGAACCCTTATAGTTCTTGAGGTATCAGCAATCGCCCTTGTAATTGACTGTTTTATCCACCAGGTTGCATATGTGGAAAATTTAAAACCCTTTTTATAATCAAATTTTTCAACTGCCTTTATGAGTCCTGAATTCCCTTCCTGAATTAAATCCATGAATTCAACACCTCTATTTAAGAATTTTTTAGCAATTCCAATAACAAGCCTTACATTGCTTTCAACCATTTGAGACTTTGATTTTTGATAACTTTCAATAACTTCATCTGTTACCTTCATCCAGGAACATGCTTCCTCATAGGGAAGACCAATAAATCTCTCATAGGAATCAATTACACTTTTACACTCGGTAAGCTTACTTTTTATTTCTTTTTTCTTTTCTCTTTTCTTACTTGATTTTTCAATTTCATTTAACTTTGTCTTTAAATTTTCGTAATTTTTATAATATTCTGTTAGATGCATTATTTCATTTTTTAAATCTTCAATTATTTTCATTACAAAGGAAAACTGGGGTCTTATCTTTTGAATTGCCCTTTGAAGACTGTTTAACTCTTTTCTTGAAAGGTCAGTCATAAATTTAAACCTTTTTTCAAATATAGATTTATATATCTTTTTAAATTTCTTTATTCCTTCATAAACTCTCTTTTTTTCCTCTTTGTTCTTTTCTTTGGAAGTCCAGTAATTTGAATCAACAAGTATTATCTCCTCTATCTGCATCTTCCCCTCTTCAATTTTTTCAAGACAGTTCATAAACCTGTCTATACCATATTTTGTTGAAAAAAGCAAAAGTTCAATTTTTTCCTTTGACTCCTGAATCTGTCTTGAGAGTGTAACCTCTTCTTCCTTTGTAAGAAGTTTTAAAGAACCTATCTGTTTTAAATATGTTTTAGCAGGGTCGTCCTTTATTCTTATTATACTTTCCTCCTCTTCATCAAAACTCGTTTCCTCTTTTTCATGTTTTTCTTCACATACCTCTATACCCTTTTCAAAAAGCGCAACCATTATATCTTCTATCACTTCAGGAGGAAAAGAGGAGGTGGCTTCAATAAGTTCTTCATAACTGATTTTTCCTTCTTCCTTTGCCTTATTTATAAGTTCATGAAGTATTTCCTCTTTTGAATTTAAAAAATTATCCCTCCTTTCTTTACTTTTCCTGCCCATCTTTATACCTCCAATTTATATTCTATAAAATACTTCAAATTTTTAAATTTTTCAACTCCTGGATTTCTCGCAAAATTTCGTTAACCCTTTTTTTATCTCCTTCCCTTTCGTATTTTTCAAGTAATGATGTTAAAATCTTTATCCTCCTTTTCTTTTTATTTTCAATTAATTTTTTATAGGCATCCTGCCAGTTCCCCCTTTCTTTCTCCCTTACTTTTATTAAATTGGAAATAACTATTTCTCTTTCTTTATCTTCAAGTTCCATAAGAGCGTCATTAAATCCTGCACCTTTTTTCATCTTCTCAATTATTTTTTTAAGTATAAAATTATCAAAATCATCAGGTTCAAAATCTCTTATGATTTCATTCAAATTTTTATCTGAATTTAATAAATGAAGAAAAACTATTATCTCAGAAGGGGCTTTCTTTTCTTTGCCCTTTAAATATGTTTTTGTTAACATCTTAGATTTAAGGGCGTTTAAAGGAAGCAAATAAAATGAAGCAATTCTTGAAAGATAAATTTCTCTTTCTATTTCATCAGGAATTTCCCTTATAAACTCAATCAATTTATCCACATTTTTTCTAATAAAAGAAGGGTCATCTGAATGCTTTAAATAGACTTCAAGAAAATCTTTTGCCTCTTCTATTTTTTTATCCAGTTTTTCCTTTCCATATTTTTCTATGAATTCATCAGGGTCTTTGCTATCTTCAACTTCAACTATTTTTGGTTTTAATGAATATTTAAGTAAAAGAGATATAGCCCTTTCCATTGCAGCCTTACCTGCTGGATCATTATCAAACAAAAGAAACACATTCTTTGTATATCTTGAAATTATCTGGCACTGTTCCTCTGTTAAACTTGTTCCAAGTGGTGCAACAACACATCTTATCCCTGATTGATATAATTTTATTAAGTCCATATAACCTTCAACAACAATAACTTTATCTTCTTTTTTTATATTTTCTTTTGTAAAATAAAGTCCAAATAAAAGACGGGATTTATTGAAATAAAAACTTTCCCTTGAATTTAAATATTTTGGTTCTTCATTTTTCCAGGGAACTGTCCTTCCACCCATCCCTACACATGTCCCTGAAACATTAAAAATTGGAAATATGATCCTTTCCCTGAAAAAGTCTTTTAAGAGATTACTTTCACTTTCCGCAACAAGACCTGCTTCAAAAAGGAGTGAGGGGTCAATACCATTTTTTCTTGCTTCCTTTAAAATTCTATCAGGTTCACCTGTTGCAAGACCTATTTCAAAATTTCTTATTGTCCCCATACTTAAATTTCTCTCTTTTAAATAGTTTCTTGCTCTTTCACCCTCGGAACTTAAAAGAATAGAATGATAGAAATCTTTTGCCCATTTAAGCGTATCCAGAACTTTTGCTTTCCTTTCTGAATACCTCGCCTTTTTTATCTCAACACCTGCTTTACCTGCCAATTTTTTAAATGCATCAAAAAATGTAATACCTTCTATCTCCATTATAAACTGAATAAGGTTTCCTGATTTTCCGCAACCAAAACAATGGAAAAGTCCCCTTTCAGGATCAAAAGAAAGTGAAGGAGTTTTATCAGGATGAAAAGGACATAAAGCCATATAATTTTTACCTGATTTTTTTAATTCCAGATATTCAGAAACAACATCAATTGGAGAAATCCTTGAAATTATTTCATCAATTCCAAAATCAATCATTTTTAAATTTAACAACGGTTACACCATAACCCCCTTCATTATAAGGGGGATGGAAAAATTCTTCCACAAATTTAATCTTTTTCAGGTATTCCCATACAGCATTTTTAAGTATACCATCACCGATCCCATGGATAATTCTTACTTCCTGAAGCCCTTTTGAATATGAATCATAGATAAATTTTTCAACTTCATATAAGGCATCCTCCCTTTTAAGACCCCTTATTGATATTGAATAATTGTAAACAGGGGGAATGAAAAGGAGTTTACTTTTTTCATCCTCCACCTCTTTTTTCTCTTTTAAAGGAGTGAGTTTATCTTTATCTACCCAGACTTTCAGGTCCCCTATTTTTACCAAAACCCGTTCTTTATCTATTGCTATAACTTCTCCATAACCTTTAAATCCCTCAATCTCACAAAATTCGCCTATTTTTATCTCATCAAATGTTTTATCCTGCACTATTTTTTTATAATAAACTATTTTTTCTTTTGCCTTTTTAATTTTTCTATCACTCTTTTCTTTTCTTATTTCCTCTATTATCTTTTCTATCTCCCTTTCCATATTAATAATTTTTTCCATCATTTTTTTCTTAAACTCTTCTTTTTCTTTCTCCATCTTTTTCCTTTCCTCATCAATTGAATTTTTATATTCTCTTTCCAGAAATTCTACCTTTTCCTTCATCTCCTTTAAAATCTTATTTATGTCCATCCCATAATTTCTTGCTCTTTCAATAATTTCTTTTTTAATACCCACCCTTTCTGCAATTTCAAAAGCATAACTCTCTTCAAATTTATCCATACTGAGTTTATAAGTGGGCAAAGCTTTTATTTTATCAAAACCAAAAGAAACATTCTTAATTTTATTACTCATCTCTTTAAATGCAAGAATTTTTATTCCATTTAAATGTGTTACAAAAAATCCTTTCACACCTTTATTTAAAAACTCTTTTATTATTGAAAAACCAAGAGCAGAACCTTCTTGCGGATCAGTAGATGCCATATACTCATCAACAAGAACAAGGATATCATTATTATTATCATCCAGTATTTCTTTAAAAGACTTTAAATGAGAGGTAAAATTTGACTCACCTTTTTCTATTGAGCCTTCTGTTTCAAAACCGATTCCATATATCTTATCTGGTAAATAAAAATGGGAAGAAAAAGAGGCAGGAACTGGTATACCATATTTAAGCATATTTATTATTATTCCAAGCGTTTTAAGGAAAACTGTTTTTCCGCCACCATTTGGTCCTGATATTACAAATATGTCAACATCTTCTGAGAAATCAAAGTTATAAGGAACAACATCTTTTTTTGAAAGATAAAGTAAGGGATGATACACATTTTTTAAACTGAAAAATCTTTTTTTGCTGTAAATTGGCTCTTTGCCTTTTACAATCTCTGAAAAAATAACTTTTGCATTTAAAAGATCAATTTCTCCAAGCTCTTCATATATTTTTTTTATAAAAGGCATATTTTCCCAGATGATTTTTGAAAGGGAAAAACATATCCTTTCTATTTCTTTCCTCTCTTCTTCTTCTATCTCTTTATAAGTATTTTGTATATCAATTGATTCAAAAGGCTCTACATATGCAGAAAAGCCTTTCCTTGAATATCCATGAACAACTCCATACTTTTTACAAACAGAACTTTCAAGAAGAATTGTGAATCTTCCTTCACAAAGCCTTATATTCTCATCATTTAAAAAACCAGTACCTTTTATTTCCTCAATTTTATTTTTAAGTAAATTAAATATTTTATTTAAAAGTTTCTTTTTCTCCTGCCTTATTTTAAAAAGGTTTGAACTTGCCTCATCTTTTATCTCTCCATTTTCATCAAAAACTCTCTTTAATTCAAAAATAATTTCTCCTATTTTACTGTATTCTATAAAAAATCTATCTTTAAGGAATTCACTCTTAACTATTTTTTTATAAACCTCCTCTATTCCTTCAAAGAATTTTAAAAATTTAAAGAGTTCTGAGGGTAAGAAAATTTTCTCTTTTAAAAGTTCCTTCTCAAAATTTGAAAGGTCAGGAAAATTAAAGGGGATTTCCCCCTCCTCTTTTATTTTTTTAATCTCCTTTATTTTTAAAAATTCTTCTCTTATTTTTTCTTCGCTATCAAAAGGTTTAATTTTAAGAAGTCTTTCCTTCCCAGGAAAGGTATACAGATTTTTTCCTATTATTTCAAAAATTTTCTCTATTTCAAAACTGTAATTCATTTTAAAGTTTTAATCTTTCTGAACATCTTTCTTCTTGCAGCACTTAACAGCCTTTTCTTTCTCTCTGATGGCTTTTCATAAAATTCAAGCCTTTTCACTTCCTGTAAAATTTTATCCTGGGTTATAACTTTTCTGAACCTTTTTAAAAGAGAATCAAAGCTTTCACCTTCTTTAAGCCTTACCCCTGTCATTTTTACATCACCTCCTTTCTTTTAATTTTATCCAGGCGGCCATTTCATAACCCTACCGCCTAATAAATGTATATGTAAATGAAAAATGCTTTGACCAGCTTTCGCCCCATCATTTATAACAATCCTGAAACCATCAAAAAGATTTTCTTTTAGTGCAATCTCCTTTGCAATTTTTAATAAATATCCAAGAAGATGAATGTCTTCTTCTTTTACATCTTTCAAAGAAGAAATGTGTTTCTTTGGTAAAATTAGAATGTGGGAAGGTGCTTGTGGATTTATATCCCTTATTGCCATACATTTTTCATCTTCATAAACTACTTCTGATTCTATTTCCCTATTTATTATTTTACAAAACAAACATTCCATTTAAATCTCCTTTTTAAAAAAAATAAAAATTGAAAGTCCAGCAATTAATGCTGTTTCTGTTCTCATTATCCTTTTCCCTATTTTAACTCTCAAAAAATTCTCTTTTTCAAAAAGTTTTTTCTCTTCGTCTCCAAAACCCCCCTCAGGTCCTGCAACAATTAAAATTTTTTGAGAATCATTCTTTATCTCAAAATGGTTTTCTCCTTCTTCATCAAGCAAAATCTTAAAATCAAAAATATTTGTCTCTTTTAAAAATTGAGTTAAAAAAAGAGGGGGATAAACATAAGGTAAAATACTTCTTCTTGACTGTTTCATTGCACTCAAAACTATCTTTCTCCATCTTTCTATTTTTAAATTTCCTGGATTTACAACTACCCTTTCGGATAAAATAGGATAAAAAGCAGAAACACCAAGTTCTGTCCCCTTTTCAAAAATCATATCCATCCTTTCCCCTTTTATAATACCTATTCCAAGAGCAAAAAAAGTTTTTGTTTCATTTGGCATAAAATGTGTTTCTATAATCTCCCCTATCGCTTTTCCATTTTCAAATCCTTCAATCCTTACAAGGTAATCATTACCCTTTCCATCAACTACATGAATCAAATCACCTTTTCTTTTTCTAAGAACTTTATAAAGGTGATAATATTCCTCATTCTCAATTATGAGTTTATTTTTATAAACTTTATCAGGTGATACATAAAAATATCTCTCCTCCATATTATTCAAACATTTCCTTTGCTTCCTTCCTTTCCTTTTCAATTTTTAATATCTCTTTATAATATTTTTCTTCTTCTTTTGTTATTCTCTGTGGAATCTTTGTCTTTATATAAACATAAAGATCACCATATCCTCCACCTATTTTTGGCATCCCTTCACCCTTTATCTTTATTTTTTCTCCTTCTTTTATATTTTTAGGAATTTCAACCTTTATTTCCTTACCGTTTAAATGCCTTATAAGAACTTTATCACCCAAGATGATCTGTGAAGGTGTTAACTCAATCTGGGCAAAAAGGTTATCCCCTTCTCTTTTAAAAAATTTATGTTCCTTTTCCTTAATATATATTAAAATATCACCTGGAGGTCCCCCTCTTATCCCTGCATTTCCTTCTCCTCTTAAAGTTATATAATTCCCATCCTTTACACCTTTTGGAATATTAACTTTTATTAATTTTTCCACCTCTTTTCTTCCTTCCCCTTTACAGGCAGAGCAGGGTGATGATAGGATTTCTCCCTGTCCCAAACATGTAGGGCATGTACTCCTTTGAATAAACTGTCCAAAAAAGGTTGAACTTATCTTTTCAACCATTCCCCTTCCATTACAAGTGGGACATTTTTTCCATCCTTCCCCTTTTACACCGGTTCCATTGCATTCAGAACATGATTCATATTTTTTTACTCTTATTGTCTTCTCGGTTCCATTATAAATTTCTTCAAGGGTAAGTGGTACATAAATTCTTAAGTCTTCACCAGCAGAACTCCTTAACCTTTCACCTTTTTTCTCCTTTACTTTTCTCTTACCAAAAAATACATCAAATATATCTTCTCCAAATGTAAACTTTTCAAATATATCCCTTATATCTCCAAATATATCCTCAAGGTCATCAAAATGGGTGAAATCTCTCCATGTAAATCCACCTTCTCTAAATGCTCCCTTAAGCCCTTCATGTCCATACCTATCATACAAAGCACGCTTCTCCGGGTCCATAAGCACTTCATAGGCTTCTGAAATTTCCCTGAACTTTTCTTCAGCCTCTTTTTTATTTTGAGGGTTTCTATCAGGATGATACTTTAAAGCAAGCCTTTTATAGGCTTTTTTTATCTCTTCTGAAGTTGCATTCCTTGGAACACCAAGAATCTCATAATAATCCTTTTTTTGATTTACCAATTCCCTTTACACCCCCTTACTCAACAACTTCATAATCTGCATCAACTGCTTTATCTTTCTTTTCCTTTCCTTTATCCTCACTTTCTTTCTTTGCTTCCTCATAACCTTTTCCAGGTCTTCCATAAACATCTTCTGTTGCTTTATACCATGCTTCTTGAAGCATCTCAAGTTTATTTCTTATTTCACTTGCATTTTCGGAATTCATTACCTTTCGCAATTCTTCTATTTTATTTTTCACATCCTGCAATTTATCAGGAGGTATCCTTGAAGATATATCCTTTAAAGTCTTTTCAATAGTGTAGATAAATCCATCAGCCTGATTCCTTAAATCAACAAGTTCTTTCTTTTTCCTATCTTCTTCTGCATAAAGTTCTGCTTCTTTTACCATCCTCTGTATCTCCTCTTCTGAAAGACCTGATGAAGCATGAACCCTTATCTTCTGTTCTTTATTTGTGGCAAGATCCTTTGCTGAAACATGAAGTATTCCATCAGAATCTATTTCAAAGGTAACTTCAATCTGTGGAACACCCCTTGGTGCAGGTGGAATTCCATAAAGTTCAAATCTTGCAAGAGACCTGTTATCTTTTGCAAGGGGTCTTTCACCCTGAAGAACATGAATTGTAACAGCAGTTTGATTATCCTGAGCGGTTGTAAATATTTCTGATTTTCTTGTCGGGATTGTTGTATTTCTTGGAATTAAAACTGTCATAACTCCACCAAGTGTTTCAACACCCAAAGAAAGTGGTGTTACATCCAGTAGAACAATATCTTTTTTAACTTCACCAACAAGAATACCTGCCTGTATTGCTGCACCAAGTGCAACAACCTCGTCAGGGTTAACTCCTTTATGTGGTTCTTTATCAAAGAATTCCCTCACATATTTTTGAACAAGGGGCATCCTTGTCTGGCCACCAACAAGAATAACTTCATCAATATCTTTTGGAGTGAGTTTTGCATCTTCAAGACATCTCCTGCATATTTCAATACTCCTTTCTATAAGGTCTTTTGACATTGCTTCAAGACGGGCCCTTGTTAATATTCTTTCAAGATGTTTTGGACCTGATGAATCAGATGCAATGAATGGAAGAGAAATAGTTGTTTCCATAAGTGTTGAAAGTTCTATTTTTGCCTTCTCGCTTGCTTCCTTTAATCTTTGGAGTGCTGCCCTGTCATTTCTTAAATCAATACCGGTTTCATTCTTAAATTCCTCAATGAGCCATTCCATAATTCTCTGATCAATATCATCACCACCTAAATGAGTATCTCCATTTGTAGCAATAACCTCAAAAACACCTTCTTCTGAGATTTCAAGAATTGAAATATCAAAAGTTCCGCCACCAAGATCATAAACTGCAACCTTTGCATTTTTTCTCTTTTCAAGTCCATAGGCAAGTGCTGCCGCTGTCGGCTCATTTATAATTCTTAAAACTTCAAGACCTGCTATTCTCCCTGCATCTTTTGTTGCCTGTCTCTGAGCATCATTAAAATATGCAGGAACGGTTATAACAGCCTGGGTTATTTTTTCTCCAAGATAACTTTCTGCACTTTCCTTTAAATACCTTAATATAAATGCTGAAATTTCAGGTGGTGAATAAATTTTACCTCTAATTTCAACTCTTGCATCATCATGTGGTCCCCTTATCACCTTATAGGGAACCCTCTTTATTTCATCTAAAGCCTCTTCATACCTTCTTCCCATGAATCTTTTAATTGAAAAAACAGTGTTCTCTGCATTTGTAATTGCCTGCCTTTTTGCAACAGCACCCACGATTATCTCACCTGTTTCTTTAAATGCAACAACTGAAGGTGTTATTCTTCCTCCCTCTTTGTTAACAATTACTTTTGGTTCATCACCCTCCATAATTGCAACGACAGAAAAGGTTGTACCGAGATCTATCCCAACAGCCTTAGCCATTTTCATCACCTCCTCCTTTTTTCATTTTTTTTGAAACAATGACCTTTGCTGGTCTTAATAAGCTATCTTTATAATAATAACCCTTTTCAACCTCATCTAAAATTGTATCTTCTTCTTTACTATCATCATAAGCAATACCTATTGCTTCATGCCTTGTAGGGTCAAACTTTTCACCTATTGAAGAAAACTGTTTAACTCCCTCTTTTTCTAAAATATTTAAAAGTTGTTTATAAATCATCTCTATCCCCTTTTTAATACTTTCAAAATTGTTATCATTCATTTCAAAACACATTGCTCTTTCAAAATTGTCAATTATTGGAATAATTTTTAATATAATATCTCCCTTTATTAAATCCTTGATTTTTTCCATCTCTTCAACTTGCCTTTTTTTATAATTTTTAAAATCTGCTAATGTCTTTAAATAAAGTTCTTTATAATCTTTGCTTTCTTCTATTATTTTTAAAAATTCCTTTCTTAAATCATTAAACTTCATAAATAACACTTTAAAAATACAAGGTAAAATTGAATTTGTCAAGAGCAAAAATATATAATTAAAGCCTTAAAAGGAGAAAAAATGATAAAGACTAAAAAATCCGCTCTAAAAAGATTTAAAATAACAGCAAAGGGAAAAATAAAAAGATATAGAGCATTTCATTCCCATCTTGCCAAGAGTAAGAATCCAAAAAGAAAAAGGAGGCTTAGAAAGCATACATATCTTAGGAAAGAAGATGCAAAAAAAATTAAAAAAATTTTACCTTACCTTTAAAAATTTTGGCAATTCCTTTAATTGGAATATTTGAAAGTATTCAGGGGGAGGGGAAAAATCAAGGGGTTTTAAGTATATTTTTAAGGCTTGCTTTTTGCAATTTAAGATGTTCTTTTTGTGATTCAAAATATACTTATGATAATCCAGAATTTGAATGGAAAGAGGTAAAGGAAGTTTTGAAGATTATTAAAAAATTTAAATCACCAAATATTGTTATTACTGGAGGGGAGCCACTTTTGTGGCAGAAAAATTTATTACCAGTTGTTAAAAATATCAAAAAGTTCATTGAGATAGAAACAAATGGAACAATAATTCCATTAAAAGAATTTGATAAATATATAGATCAATACAATGTTTCACCTAAACTTTCAAATTCAGGTGAAAAAAGGGAGAAAAGATTTAATTTTAAAATTTTGAGATGGTTTGCAAAAAATAAAAAAAGTTATTTTAAATATGTAATTGATAAAGAAGGTGATATAAAAGAGGTTATTGAACAGGTAAATAAACTCAAAATAGATAAAAAAAGGGTTTACCTTATGCCATGTGCAAAAACAAAAGAAGAACTTGAAGAAAAATCAAAAATTGTTATAGATTTATGTAAAAAATATAAGTTTAATTATTCTGATAGATTGCATATAAGACTTGGATTACCTTGAATTAAATTTTATTTTTAAAGTTCTCATCTTTCTAAAGAGCTGGCTTCTTGAAATACCGAGTTCTTTTGCTGTTTTCTCTATCCTCCACCCATTTTTTATTAAAGTTTCAAGTATATAAATTCTTTCAAATTCTTCCCTTGCTTTTTTAAGGTCTTTTTTCTTCCCCATTTTAATTATATCCTTTAATTTTTCCTCTTCTATCTCTTCTGATTCAGAGAGAAGAACGGCTTTCTCCAAAACACTTTTTAATTCCCTCACATTTCCTGGCCATTCATAGGAAAGCAGTATCTCCATTACTCTATTATTTATTTTTTTCACCATTAAATTATTTGACTCAGAAAAACTTTTAATAAAATATTCACAGAGAAGGGGGATATCCTCTTTCCTTTCCCTTAAAGGGGGCAGATGTATTCTGATTCCGTTAATTCTGTAAA
Organism: Caldifarciminota bacterium; assembly: GCA_965649125.1. Classification (GTDB taxonomy): domain Bacteria; phylum Hydrothermota; class Hydrothermia; order Hydrothermales; family Hydrothermaceae; genus JBDRZD01. The sequence goes on from CBFGJO010000007.1 coordinate 31,588, forward strand.
AAAAATCTTCTCTTAAAATACCACTTTCTAAGAGCTTTTCAGGGTCTTTATTTGTTGCTGTTATTATTCTTAAATCAACCTTCTCGGTTTTAATACTTCCAATTGGTTCGTATTCCATATATTCAAGAAATCTTAAAAGTTTTGCCTGTGCCTCTTTTGATAATTCACTTATCTCATTAAGAAAAAGGGTTCCCCCATCAGCAAGTTTTGCCTTACCTATTTTTCTTTTATCAGCACCTGTAAATGCTCCTTTTTCATATCCAAATATTTCAGCTTCAAAAAGAGGCTCGGGTATTGTTGCACAGTTAATCATTTGAAAGGGAAAGGATTTCCTTTTTGATTTTATATGCAAAAGTCTTGCAACAAGCTCTTTACCTGTTCCTGTTTCACCTGTTATTAAAACACTAATATCTTTATCTGCAACAATATCTATAAGTTCTTTAACCTTTTTTATTTTCTCACTTTCTCCTATGAATGGATGAATTGTTTCAATAAAATTCTTAAGACCGCTTATTTCCCTTTCCATATTTTTCATTCTTAGTGCATTCTCTATCGCTATTTTTGCCCTTTTCCAGACAAATGGTTTTTCTATAAAATCTTGTGCTCCATTTTTTATAGCCTCAACAGCAATATCTATTGTTCCATAAGCAGATATCATAATAACAGGTACATTCTTTATCTCTTTAATGTGTTTGAGTAAGGTTATACCATCAACATCTGGAAGACGAACATCAAGTAGGACGAGATCAGGATTATTTTCCTTTAAAGACCTTATTCCCTCTTCAGCACTTGTAGCCCAAAAGGCATTATACCCTTCTTCATTCAAAATACTCAATAGAAATTCTAAAAAAGAAACCTCGTCATCTATAACAAGAATCTTAGTCTTCACAACTTAAATAAGAAAATCCCCTTGTCTGTTCCTACCCATAATGTATCATTTTTTATAAGTAAAGAAAGAACTGAAACATCAAAATCTTTTGAGAAACTCCCTTTCTTCCACAAATCTTTTTTAATATCATAGTAAAAAAGACCATCAAGGCTTGCAATAAATAAAAAGTTCTTATAGAGTTTCATGTCAAGAATTTCTCTTGAAGAAAAAGGAGATGGATAAAATACTTTAAACTTTTCATTTTGTTTAAATATCATAAAAATGCCATTATAGGAGCCAACAATTAAAGTATCATTTCTTTTAGATAATTTTAAGATATGAGAGAGAGAATAATTTTTTTCATCTGAAAAATGTGAAAATTTATCCTTATCAGGAGTTATATGAAAAAGTCCTTTTTCTGTTCCTGCAAATATTGTTCCTGAAATTTCCTCAACATCCTCAACATAGATATTCTCTAAGAAGTGAGATAAAATTGAACCTGTTTCAGGATTGATCCTATAAACTCCGTCATCTGTTCCAATCCATATATCTGGATAATTTACAAGCATTGAATTTATCTCTCTTATTGAAAAATATGGATCTCGTAGTTTATAGAATTTTCCTTTTTCAAAAACTGTTATTCCACCTGAATGGGAAAAATAAATCCTTTCCCCGATTTCTTCTATATCTTTTATATTTTCATCTGGTAAACCAAAAACCTCATTTTTTTTATAAATTATCCATTCCCCATTTTTTCTAAGGGTAATTCCTTCAAAATTTAAATATTTACGGGAAATTATCCATATACCTTCCTTTGTATTTTTCATAAAAGTGATTAAAGGAGTGGAAGGACCTATACAATGCTTTTTTTCAGGAATAATCGTCCCTTCTTTGTATATGGAAATTCCATCACCCCATGTCCCAACAAATATTTTATTCTTCTCTTTAAAAAATACAGTATACTCAACCTTTCCAAAACCCTGAACATAATAAAAATAAGGTGAAAGAAAAAATATTTCCCTTGAATCTCTTTTTAAATTTCTTCTTTCCCCAAACCAGATTATATTCTTTTCACCTGAAGTTTTTATCACTCCTGTAAATTTATCTAATATTTTTATTATTCCATTTTCATCAATATAAAGGTCATTTTGTGTTATTCCTATTGAATTTATATTTAAAAAATTACCGAGCAGGGTTTTAAACCTGCTATTAAGATTTATTCTATAAAGACTCCCTTTTGATGAATAATAAATTGAGCCTGTATAAATGTCAGGGGCAATAACATTTACCTCTTCATTTAATATATGTCCCCTTATATAATTTCCTGTATAAAAATCAAATTCTGCAATACCAAAAGGTGAAGAAGTATAGACTTTGCTTCCATCACTTGCTATGTTTAAAACATATCTAAAAGGGGCAATTTCATCTATTAAATTTAAAGAGAATAAAAAGATTATTATTTTCATGGTAAAGGAATAAGCATTTTCATTTTTTTATTTTTATAACTTATAACCCTCCTTATTGCTTCTGGTAAAATATCTATCAAATCTCCTGCAATCATTGAGAAATTGGTTTTATAATCTTTTAAAATATCTGCACATAAACCATGTAAAAATACAGCAGAAATTGAAGCACTCTTTAAAGGTGTGCCCTGAGCAGAAAGACCTGCTATCATTCCAACAAGCACATCACCTGTTCCTCCTGTTGCAAGTCCATCATTACCTGTTGTATTTAAATAAGTTCCTTCTTTTGAAGATATAACAGTTGGTGCACCTTTAAGAACTAAAATCTTATTCAATTTCAAAGAAATTTCTTCTGCTATTTGAGCCCTTCTTTTATTTATTTCTTCAGGCTTTTTTTCAATAAAGATCCCGAGTTCACCTGGATGTGGAGTTAAAACAAGTTCTCCTTTGTAATCCTTTATCAATTTCTCTTCTCCTTTTAAAAGGGGGATTGCATCCGCATCAAGTATGAGTTTTTTATCCCATTTTTCCATTATACTTTTTATTATCTCTTTAATTTCTTCCTTTCTCCCTATTCCTGGTCCTATTAAACATACATCCATATTTTCAAGTTTCTCAAGTATATCTGGAATTGCTTTTTTTGAAATAAAACCATCCTGTGAGGGTAGGGGAACTTTTATAACCTCTGTGAGTTTTGTTTCAAATACATTGCTTAATAAATCTGGGAAAGCAACAAATACAAGACCGGCACCTGCTCTTAACGCACCCATAGATGCTAAGTAAGCAGCACCCGTATACCCTTTTGAACCAGAAATTATAAATACTTTTCCACAATTACCTTTATGGAAATATGGCATTCTTTTTGGCATATTACTCAAAGCAATTTCAAAAGTAATTATATATCTTTTAAATCCTTCTTCCTCCGCAAAGTAATAAGGAATACCTATATCCCATAAATACAATTTCCCTCTTTTCATTTTTCCAGGGAAAAGATAATGCCCAAGTTTAGGATATGCAAATGTTATTGTATAATGAGCATTTATTGCATCTTCATCTGCTTCACCAGTTTCACCATCAACACCTGATGGTATATCAATTGAAAGTATTTTTTGAGAATAAGTATTCATTATCTTAAAAATTTCTTTATAATCTTCTGAAAGGTTTCCTTTAAAACCTGTTCCAAAAACTGCGTCAACTAGTAAATCACTTGTTGCAATATCAAATTTCAAAAGACTTTTTTCTTTAACTTTTCTTATCTCACAACCTGTTTTTTCAAGAAGATTAAAGTTTAAAAGTGCCTCATCCTTATATTCTTCTTTTTCACCAAAAACATAAACAATTACATCATACCCTTTTAATTTTAAATATCTTGCAGCAACAAAACCGTCCCCGCCATTATTCCCCTTACCACATATAAATGTTATTTTCTTTAAATCATTAAATTCCCTTTCAATAAAATCTACAACACCCCTTCCTGCATTCTCCATTAGAACAATAAGGGATAGTCCAAAAATTTCATCAGTCTTTTTATCAAGAATTTTCATTTCAGAAGGAGTTAAAACTATCATATTTAAATTATTTTAAAAATGAAAAAACATCCTCTTTTTTTTCCGCCTTTTTTAAAATCTCAATTGTCTTTTTAAAAACATTGTCATACTTCAAGACCGCCTCATACCTCCCCTTCATTCCCTTTTCCTTTTCTGAAAGTTCTACATCAAGCAAAATTTTTATTTCATCTTTTGAATTATCAAAATCTTCCCTTTTCAAATCCTTTTCTTTTGAGAGAAGATATTTATAAAACTCTTCAAGAACCTCTTCATCCACTTTGCTATTTTTAGTTCTGTTATAATATTCAGTTGCAAAATTAAAGAAATAATTTTTCAAACTAAGGGTTTGCGAGAAAGTTGAGAATTCCCTTTCCCGAATTACAATATCAGGAATAACTCCTATTCCACCCAGAACCTCTCTTTTTAAATTGAGGGTTTTAAATTTTTGAATATCACGAGTTTTATCTTTTTTATGAATAAGCCTTCCTGTAGGGAGATGATAAAAAGCGGTTGTAAGTTTTAGTTTATAACCCGCATCAAGTGGAAAAATTCTCTGGACACTTGCCTTACCAAAAGATGTATCACCTATTATTATTCCCCTATCATGGTCCTGAATTGCACCTGCAAATATTTCAGAGGCAGATGCAGAACCTTTATTTATTAAAACTGCAAGTGGCATTTTTTCATAAACCCCATTCTCTTCTATTGCCTTGTATCTTTCAAGGATTCCTTCAGTTCTTCCTTTTGTAAAAACAATTTCATCACCTTTTTTAAGAAATATATCACAAAGTTCAACTGCCTGATTTAAAAGACCACCAGGATTATATCTTAAATCAATAATTATTTTTTTCATCCCTTTCTTTTTTAAACTATCAAGTGCGGAAATAACCTCAGGCTTTAAGTTTTCTGAAAAGTTTGTTATCCTTATATAACCAACATCTTTTTCAAAAATTTCACAGAGAGCAATAGGTTTAACTTCAATTATCTCCCTTATAATTTTCACATTGAAAGGCTCGCGCATCCCTGCTCTTTTTATTTTTAAATTTACTTCTGTCCCTGGCTCACCCCTTAAAGTATTAACTGTTTTTTCAATTGTCCATCCCTCTGTTGATTCATCGTTTACCTCTATTATTTTATCACCGGGTCTTAAACCAACCCTGTATGCAGGAGTTCCTTCAATAGGGGATATAACAGTTGGGAAATTATCTCTTATATCAACTTGAATACCAATCCCACCAAACTTTCCCTTTGTTGAAATTTCAAGTTCTTTCCATTCCTTTGGCGTTAAAAGGTCTGAATAAGGGTCAAGTTCTTTTAGCATTCTATCAATTCCATTTTCAAGCACCTCTCCTATATCCTTTTCTTCAACATAGTTATCTCTAATATACTTTAAAACCTGTGTCAAAATTTTATATTTTATCTGGATTCCTTCTTCTTTTTCAGAAAAACCTTTTGGTGGATAAAGAATTATAAATAAAAACAAAAGAAAAACTATTATAAAAATCTTCTTCATTTTTCCCCCTTTATTTCTTTTATTTTTTTAACAAATTTTTCCTTTTCTAAAAGCCTTTTAAAGGTTATCTCCTCACACATTTCTATATTTCTTTCTAAGTTATTCTCTCCATTCAAAACTATTATCCTTTTCTTTGCCTTCTTGGCTATTTTAAGAAAACCTTCTCTTACCTTTTTATGAAAATCTTCCTCTTCCATTTCAATCCTATCCTCTCTTTTTATTCTTGAAAAGCCTATATTTACAGGAACATCAATTAAAAATGTCAGATTCGGTTTTATTTCTTCAGTAACCAGTTTATTAACCCTTGTGATAAATCTTAAAGGGATTTCCCTTCCAAAACCTTGGTATGCAAAAGTAGAATCATCAAATCTATCACATATAACTATTTTACCTTCTTTTAATGAAGGAATTATTATTTTTTTGATATTTTCCCTTCTTGCAGCAAGAAAAAGGAAAAGTTCAGAATAGGGGTCAATATCAAAATTTTTATTTAAAATTACTTCCCTTATTTTTTCACCAACCTTTGTTCCACCAGGTTCCCTTGTTAAAACCACAGGGAATCCGTAAATTTTTAATCTTTCATAGAGCATCTCGGCAAGAGTTGATTTTCCAGAGCCCTCTATTCCTTCAAATGTTATAAAAAATCCCCATTTCCCCATTATTTTTTCTTTGTATAATTCTTTATGAATTTTTCTAAAAGTTCCCTTGCTTTAAAATCAGGAATTTGTTTTGGAGGTGATTTCATAAAGTATGCTGAAGGTTCAATTATTGCCCCTTTTAATCCTGCATCAAGGGCAATTTTCAAACATCTTATTGCATCTATAACAACACCTGCTGAATTTGGAGAATCCCAGACTTCAAGTTTTAATTCAAGATTGAGTGGAACATCACCAAATGTTCTTCCTTCAAGTCTTATATAAGCCCATTTTCTATCTTTAAGCCATGCAACATAATCAGAAGGTCCTATGTAAACATTTTCCTCTCCAATATCATAGGGAAGCAAAGAAGTAACAGCCTGTGTTTTTGAAATCTTTTTACTTTCAAGTCTTTTTCTTTCAAGCATATTCAAAAAATCAGTATTTCCACCAACATTGAGTTGAGCAGTCCTTTCAAGTTTAACACCCCTTTCAATAAAAAGTTGTGTTAAAACCCTGTGAACAATTGTTGCTCCAACCTGTGATTTTATATCATCTCCTATAAGAGGAAGTCCTGCTTCTTCAAATCTTCTTTGCCAGTATCTTTCTCTTGCAATAAAAACAGGTATACAGTTTAAAAAGGCACATTTAGCCTTCAAAACCTGCTCAACATACCACTTTGTTGCTTCTTCAGAACCAACTGGCAAAAAATTTATAACAATATCAGTTTTTGTTTCCCTTAAAAGTCTAACAATATCAGCGGTTTCACCTGGTGCTTTCTCTATTATCTTTGATAAATATTCACCAAGACCATCATGGGTCATTCCCCTTACAACAGGAACACCAAGTTTTGGAACTTTAAAAAATTCATATGTGCAATTTGGCCATGTATAAATTGCCTCTGCAAGGTCTTTACCAACTTTATTTTTATCTATATCAATTCCAAGTGTGAATTCTATATCTCCTATATGATATCCACCAAGATTAACATGCATAATCCCTGGAATGAATTCACCTTCTTTTGCATTCTTATAATAATAAACTCCCTGAACAAGACTTGAAGCACAATTACCAACTCCAATTATTGCAACCCTTATTTTTCCCATTTTTTTCTCCTTTTTAAATTAAATTTTTCTTCAAATCAAAAATTCTTCTTATAAAGGTAAATAAGTTAAGTATTATAAAGGGAAAGAGGGAATAAAGAAAAATTCTTTTACCAAAAAAAGAAAAAAATGAGAGCCAGAGAATCCTTAAAGCCCTTTCCATTGGTCCTTTTCTTGTTGAAAAATTTTCTCCCTCACCCCTTGCTCTTACATAACTTATCATAAAGGAAAATAGGAAAGAAAAAAATATTAAAATTATTGCAAATATATTTTCTTTAAAAGAATATATTATTCCACAAAATATAAAACCTTCAGAGAGGCGATCAAAGGTAGAATCAAGAACTCCTCCAAATTTTGTAACCTCCATTTTTTTTCTTGCAAGTTCACCATCCAGTGTATCAAAAATAGAAAAAAGAAGAAGAAGTATGCCTGCAAGGATATAAAAATTTAAAGCATAAAAGATTGCAGGAATTATTGAAAAGACAAGACCAGTAAATGTTAAATGAACGGGTTTAAAATTTTTTTTTGCAAAATAATCAACAAAAGGGCTTAAAAATTTTTTATATTTTTCCATCACCTTCAATTATTAAAACAAATTCACCCTTTTTATCCTTTATCCATTCTAATGCATCCTTTAAATTTCCAAAAAAATGCTCTTCAAAAATTTTTGTGAGTTCCCTTCCTATATAAACTCTTTTATCCCCAAAAATTTCAAAAATTTCAGGAAGAACCTTCTCTTTTTCATGGGGTGATAAAAAAATTATACATGTTTTTCCTATCTTTTGTGCATTTTTTAAAATTTTCCTCCTTTTTGAATTCCTTTTAGGTAGAAAACCTAAAAACAAAAAATTGTGGGAATATATTCCAGAAACAGAAATTGCACAGGTTAAACTTGACACACCCGGCACCGGAATCACCTCATATCCCTTTCCCCTTAAATTTTTTATTAAAACAAATCCGGGGTCCTGGATACAAGGAGTTCCGCTATCTGATACAAGGGCTATATTTTTCCCTTGATTTAAAATATCTTCAACAATCTTTATTTTCTGAACTTCCTTCCCCTTAAAATAAGAAATCAACTTCTTTTTAATTCCATAATGATTTAAAAGTTTCAAACTTCTTTTTGTATCCTCACATAAAATAACATCAACTTCTTTTAATGTTTCAATTGCCCTCAAAGTTATATCTTTTAAATTTCCGATAGGGGTTGCAACAACAAAAAATTTACCTTTCATAAAATATATAATAAAGTTTTTTTGAAAATTTTTCAAAATATGAATTATAATAAAAATCATGATTCCTTTAAAAGATAATGCCCCTTCTTATAGATTCCCTTTATTCAATTATTTTTTAATTTTTGCAAATACAGTAATATTTTTTTATGAGATATTTTTAACAAAAGATAAACTGCACGAACTCTTTCTAACATCAGGTTTTATTCCCTACCAATTTTTTAAAAATCCCCTTGATAATTTAGAAAGTTTGATAACAAGTATTTTCTTACATGGTGGATGGATTCATTTTTTAGGGAATATGCTTTATCTTTATATTTTTGGGGATAATGTTGAAGATATATTAGGACATTTTTCATATTTAATATTTTACATTTCAGCAGGAATTGTTGCAAATATTTCTCAAACATTATTTTCAATATCTTCAAAAATTCCGATGATTGGTGCATCTGGAGCAATTGCAGGAGTATTAGGAATTTATTTTGTATTTTTCCCTTTTGCAAGGGTATTAACAGTTGTTCCTTTTTTCTTTTTCTTGCAAATAGTTCCTATCCCTGCTTTTTTATTCTTATTTTTTTGGTTTCTCCTACAAATCTTTTCAGGCTTTCTTTCTCTTGGAACATCTTATAGCGGAGGAGTTGCATTCTTTGCACATGTTGGTGGATTTTTATATGGAGTTTTTATAGGAATTTTGATAAGAAAAAGGAAAATTAAAAGATATTTGAAATATTTAAATGTATAACTTTAAAATTAAAAATAAAATCAGGAGGTGAAAGATGAAAAGAGTGATAGGTATATGTATAATAATAATGGTAGGAAGTTCAAAGGCAATCCAGAGGACAGTGCTCTGTGAAAAGTTTACTGCAACATGGTGCCCCTATTGTCCTGGTGCTGCAATGGGATTCAGGGATTTAAAGAACCACTTTAAAGATACTGTTACAATGATATCATATCATCCATCATCAAGTGATCCATTTTATAGAGCTGAATCCTATCAGAGAGCACAGTATTATGGTGTTCAATATATTCCTCACGCATTCTTTGATGGCGTTTTAAATTATCTTGGTGGTTCCTCAAGTTCAAGTATGTATCCTTATTATAAGCCCCTTGTTGACCAGAGAAAAGTAATTGATCAGCCAATAAAATTTATTACTCAAGGTACATATTATCCTGCAACAAGGAATGGAACCTTGAATATAACAATTCAAAATCTTTCAAATTTAACAGTTTCAGGATATTTAAGAATTGCAGAAGTTATTCTTGATACTCCTTATGCATGGCAGAACCAGACCCATCTTGAATGGGTGATGAGAGATATGCTTCCAACTGCACAGGGAACATATTATTCAATACCAGGAAATTCACAGATAAGCCATTCTGAAAACTTCACTGTTCTTTCAAGCGATAATGAGCATCAGATTGCCTTTGTTATATTTTTACAGAAGGATGATAATAAAGAAGTTATTGGTGCAAGACCAGAACTTGAACTTGATTCCCTTACATGGGTATATGTAGAGGAAAATGTAAAAAAAGAAAATAAAGAGCCAAAAGTTTTCATTAAAAATGAGGGAAGATATGTAAAATTTATTATCAAAAATATAAAGGATGGAAATTTAAAACTCACCGACTTAACAGGAAGAAGAGTCTTTTCAGAAAAAGTAAAAGAAGAAATAAAAGTTAAACTTGAAAAGGGGGTTTACTTTTATAGGATAAACGATATAAATGGAAAAATAGTTATATGGTAACAAACTTAACATTATTTCTTATAATTTTAAGTTATGTAAATTTCAAATTTAAAGATTTAAAGGGAACTCAAATTGAACTTGATTCACTGCTTAAAAAAGGACCTGTTATTTTGGATTTCTGGGCAACATGGTGCACCTATTGTGATGAGGTTCTTGATATACTTAAAGAAATAAAGGAAGAATACAAAGATAAAATAGAGATAATTGCCCTTTCATGGGATACCCAGAAAACAGCCTCAAAAATTGAGGTTCTTGCAAAATCAAGGGGATGGGATTTTATAATAGGAATTGATGAAGGAAAGAAAATTGGAAGAACTTATGGAGTTTTATTTTTACCAACAACATTTATAATAACGAAAGAAAAAGGGATTATTTATAAAAAGGTTGGATACAATCCAAAAGAAAAAGAAGAGATTGGAAAAATAATTCAGGATATTCTGGGAAAAGAGGAATAATTGAATTTAATTTTATTTTTTATATTATTTCAAGATAGTGGAGTTTCAGGAAATTTAAATTTTGATTTCTGGAGATTAAAATATGAAAGATTTACTCCATATGGAAACAAAAGAGCGTGGGGAGAAAGATATTTTTCAAATATAAATATTTTCCCTTATTTTGATTTTCTTCAAGGCGATTTTGAAATAAGGTATATAAATTCACCATTTGAACTGCAGCAAATTTATGGAAGGAATATGGAAAAAATTTTTAGAAAAAATATTAAATTAGAGAAAAAGGGAATAAAAATTGAACTTTTTGATATGTATAAAGATTTTGGGAGAAATTTATTTGCGGGATTTGTAAAAGATGAAAGTGTTTTACTTGAAAGATTTTTAAAGGGTTTTTCAGGAAATCTAAACATAAGTTTATTTGACCTTGGATTTACCTATGGAAGACCTTATGAATATCTTTATTTTTCTTTAAATCAATCCTTTTCAAAGGATACATTGGATGAATTTAAGATTAGCGAATTTAAATTGAATTTACTTCCTGGAATAAATATTGGTGCATATCATGTTTTTTATGACCAGAATATTTTTATAGAGAAAAAAAGAGCAGAATTTTTAGGTTTTGTTGCAAGTTTAAAAGGTGGAATTATAACGATTTATGAAGAATATTCAAAGAGAAAGGGTATTGATAAATTAATCCCTTACGTTTTTTCAAAAGGGTTTGCAAATTATACACAAATTATATTTTCCATAAAAAAGTTTACTCTATCAGGTGAATATGAAAAATATGTTAAATATTCAACACCTTATGCCTCTCCACCCTGTATCCATCCTTATGGAATTTCTTTAACACAGGGAAGAAGCGAGGAGGGCTATGCATTAAATTTTCTCTTTCCTTTATTTTTATTTGATTTTGATATAAATTTCTCAAAATCTTTTTTTAGAAAAAAAAGGATAGAAGAAAAAAGGATAAATTTAAGGGGTGATAAAAATCCTTTTCTTTTTGACTTTATTTTTGATAACATATATTTAAAGGGTGCAGAAATTGAAGAGGGGTTTCCCCCAAAACTTATTCAAAAAAGAATTGAAATGAATTTTAAGGGGAAAATACAGTACTCTTTCCCTTTAGTCTCTATTTCTTTTGGAATAGAAGCAAGAAGAAGAAATGATTTAATAAATGATACTTTGTATAAATATACAGAACCACTTTATGATTTTGAAATTCTTCATAACTCAGGATTTTTCAGTATAAATTATTCAAAGGATAGAAATAAAAGGGATTATTACTTTTTTGAAACAATGTTTCAATTAGGTTACAATTTAGAGATATCTATCTCTTATGGAAAACAAAGAGGAGAAATCAAATGTTCAGGGGGAATATGCAGGTATGAACCACCATTTGAAGGATTCAAAACAAAGATCAGTTATTCTTTTTGACCTACATGAGGATTTACTTTACCCGTTAGTTTTTAAAAGGGAAGAAATAAATAAAGAGGATATCTTTAAATTTACTCTGGTTTCTCTCTTTACATTAATTCCATGGAAAGATAAATATATTGAAACTTATGATGCTACAAAGGTTTTAATGGGAATAGAAACTTATAGGGAGTTTGCTGAGGAAAAAGGTTTTATAATAATTGAAAATAAAAAGGATCTTAAAAGGGTTTTAAATTCAAATAAAAAGGGATTTATATTAGAAATTGAAGGATGTGCAAGTATAAAGGATAAATATATTTTAAAATCATTTATAGATCTTGGAGTGAGAGTTTTTACATTAACATGGAACATTTCAAATCAGATTGCCTCTTCCTGTAAAGATAAAAATGATTACGGGCTTACAGAATTTGGAAAAGAAATAGTTTTAAAAATAATTGAGGAAAATTGCATAATAGACCTTGCCCATGCAGGAAGAAAAACTTTTTACGATGTATTTAATTTAAAAGTTCCATTTATTGTTTCTCATACAGGTATTTTAAAAAAGCCAAAAGATAAAAGGAATATAGCATATAAAGAGATGGAAAAAATTATAGAAAGAGGCGGGATCGCAGGGATTGGTCTTGGTAATCTATTTTTTGAAAAAAATACTAAAAAAGAAAAAGTGATTGAAGAAATTAATAAATTAATAAAAGAATTTCCTGAAAACCTGTCCCTTGGGTCTGACCTTTTTGGATTATCTGAAAAAAATATAATTAAGGGACTTTATAGTTTTAATGAAATAAGAGAAAGCATCAAAGATTTCCCTGAAAATTTTCTATTTTTAAATGCATACAGATTCTTTGAAAAAAATTTGCCTTAAAATTTTTGAATAAATATAAAATGAACCTTGGCATTATAAATACTTTCTTTATAAGGAAAGGCAAATAAAATTTTATAGAAAAGTGATTTTTTTTCACCAATAATTCCAAATCCAAAACTTTTTTTCAGGAAATTTTTAGAAAAAATTGCAAAATCAAAAAATAATACTGGTGAAAAAATTTTTGAAAGAATAAAATATTTTTCAAAATTAAAAATGGTGCCTTCTTTTATCCTGA
>CBFGJO010000008.1:0-41301 GCA_965649125.1 Caldifarciminota bacterium
AAAAGCTAATCCTGCTGGGTTTATAAATAAATTGGATTAAAATCAGGTTTCATTGATTTGAGGTCTATTGGATACCAGAATGCTAAAAGAGCCAATGGAACAACCCAGTATTTTATGATGGATATTTTTTTAATGACTGAAATCATTTTTATTCACAGATGCCTCCCAGAATCAAAAAGGGCGACAATGAGCATTGTAATAAAATTGCCTGTTACAATTCCAAAACCGTATTTGTCAGTTATTGCAATATTTTGAATAACGGCAAAAGGAAGGGAACCATATATGCTCTGTTAGCGAAGGGGCAAAATCATGATGTATATTCATCTTTGAGTGACTCCTTCACTTCTTTCTGAAAGTTTTCTTTTATGTACTTTTCCATATTGTAATTATAAGTCTTTTTTGTTTTTAAATTCAATCTACATACCAGCATTTGCAAAAAGTTTACTTATAGTATTAAAACAATAAGGGGATTGAATTAAAAATTCAACTTAGTGCCTCTTTATACTCCTCCTTTAAAAGAGAGAACAAGTACTTTCTTTCAACGGTCCCATTATGAGCGAATAGCCAGTTGTTATATTGAAAAGGATGTGAATTTTCTTCACTTTTTCCGCCTACGGTTCCTTTTCTTAAATGAGCAATAATAATCTTTGATCTAACTTCTCTGGATAAAGTAGAAAATTTAGATTTTTCATTATTTGCCGCGATACTTTCTTTGCAAACCCGTGGAGAATTATTTTCATACCAGCCTATACCCATCCATCTGGTTGAAAAGTTGCAAATTCCTTAAATCTCTCTAACGAGAATTCAAGATCAACAGGCTTATTTGCTACTAACCCTAACAATCTACACATTTTTATTTCCTTTTTCTTTTTTTCTTTTTTGCCTTAATTTCCTCTATCATTTGCCTAAATTCATCAAGTACTTTGTAATTAACTTTTTCTTCAAGCCCCAATAATTTATAAATATTTGAAAAGCCTATCCACCAGGCAGGATACTTCTTTACATTTTCCCAATCTATTCTCAAACATTTATCTGAATTAATTAAATTCACTAATACATCAATAGCAATAGGATATACTTCCTCATCCTTAATTATCCAGATACCATCTTCACATTCGTAAATTCTGAACCCCTCTTTTTGCTCCAGGTTGTTTTGACTCTAAATCGTCTTCCATCATTTTTTATAAATTTTAATAACAAATTATAAAAGAAAAATATTTACTCTGTCAACTTATTAATCTATTCCACAACTTTCCTTAATTTTTCTTTCAATTCTCAAACTTGCACTTGTGAGTCTTTTTTCCTCAACTCCCCTTTTATATATCTATCTTTAAAAAGTAAACGCCGGAAGTGACCCCTTCGGTGTTTAAAAGGAGTTTTATTTTTGAAGATGATAAGCCTGTGCCATAAAACTTATAAATTTGCAGCTCAGCTATATAATCTGCCACACAATAAGTATTACCATAAACAGCAGCCGGAGAAAACACAGGAATATTTTTTTGCAAAAGTTGTTTTTGATTTAACATAAATCTTTTTTATTAAAATATTTCTTTCTTTCATTGCTATTTCTGCCATCTCTTTCACTTTTTCTTCTGCCTCCTTTTTTTTAACTTTCCCTGAAAACTCCATTATTATTCCAATCTCATTTTCTTTTTGTGGAATTGCAACAGAGCATGCACTTGTTATTATACCTTCCTCTGCAATTAAATATGAATAGGCAATAAATAATATTGAACCTTTTGGCAAATCAATAATTTTTCTTTCTTTTGCTCCATTTGGCAATATACTTGATACTTTTACAAGGTTATAATCAGAAACTTTTGCATCCTTTAAAGCATTATCAAAAGCAATTAATGGATATTCTCCTATGCCTTTTCCTGCTGTTAAAAAAAAGTTTTCAGGTTTTATTATCATTCTATCTTTTTAATTTCCCCTCTTTCTAAATGAATAACTCTTTTGATAGGTATTTTTTCCATAAGTGCATAGTTATGAGTTGCCATTATAACAGTTGTTCCCTTTCCATGTATATTTACAAGTAAATCTATTATTTCATCCTGTGATTTTGGGTCTATATTGCCTGTTGGTTCATCAGCAATAAGTATTATCGGTTCCCTAACAAGCGCCCTTGCAATACATGTTTTTTGCTGTTCACCACCTGATAAATCAAATATTTCACTGTCAGCCTTTGAAACAAGTCCTATCTCACTTAAAACTTTTAAGGATTTCTCCCTTGCTTCTTTATAAGGTATACCTATGCTTTCTAAGGCAAAGATAACATTCTCAAGAGCATTCCTATCAGAAAGTAGCCTGAAATCCTGAAATATTACACCTATTTTCCTTCTCAAAAATGCTATATCCTTTTTATTTATTTCTCTATTTGAAAATCCAAGAACTTTTACCTCACCTTCTTCTGGCAACTCTTCTAAGTAAATTAACTTTAAAAGTGTTGTTTTTCCCGCACCTGAAGGACCTACAATGAATATAAATTCTCCTTTTTTTACATTAAAAGTTATATTTTTTAATGCATAATATTTTTCCCTGTAAATTTTTGTAACATTTGAAAATTCAACAACAGATTCCATTACATCCTGCAAGGTGCTTCTATACCCATCATTTTTAATCCATTTTTTATTATATATTCGCAGGCATTATTCAATGCAAGGCGAGCCCTTGAAGCTTTTTTATCCTCACTTATTATTCTTTTTGACTGGTAATAGGAATGATAACTTTCTGCAAGTTCTAATAAAAAGTAAGGGAGAAGATGGGGTGCCCTTAAAATTGCTGCTTTTTCTATAATATCTTTAAAATAAAAAAGTTTTATAAGTATTTTTCTTTCTTCTTCCCCTTTTAAATATTTTTCATCAAAATTTTCACAATATATTCCTTTTTCTTCCGCAAATTTTCTTACATTAAAACATCTTGCATGCATATACTGAAGATAGTAAACAGGGTTTTCGCTTACCTGTTTTTTTGCAAGTTCTATGTCAAAATCAAGTGGTGAATCACAGGTTTTTAAAAGCATAAACATCCTTATCGCATCCTTTCCTGCTTCTTCTATTAAATCATCCATTGTATAATAAATTCCCTTTCTTTTTGAAACCTTTATCTCTTTATTTCCTTCTTTTAAATTGACCTGTTGCGCAATTATAACATTAAAATTCTCAAAACCGAGCGCCTTTAAACCTGCTCTCATTCTCGCTATGTATCCATGATGGTCAGGTCCCCATATGTTTATTAAGATGTCAAATCCTCTCTCTATTTTATCCAAGTGATATGCAAGGTCAGCAAGAAAATAGGTTATTTCACCATCTTTTTTTATCAAAACCCTGTCCTTATCATCCCCAAATTCGCTTGATTTGAAATAAATTGCACCATCTTTTTCATAAGTATATTTTGATATCCTCTTTAAAACTTCCTCTATTTTCTTACTTTTCCTTATACTGCTTTCTCTTAGAAAATTATCAAATATAACACCTATTTTTAAAAGAGAATTTTTTTGCCATTCAATAATTTTATTTAATGCATACTCTCTTTTATCTTTTATTTTTTTCTCAACAATCTCTTTAGCAATTTCTATTAAATATTCACCTGGATAAAATTCTTCTGGAAATTCAACTTTTTCACCGTATATTTCTTTTATCCTTAAATTCAAAGATTCTTCAAGAATTTTAATCTGATTCCCTGCATCATTTACATAATATTCTTTTTCAACATAGAAGTTTGCATTTTTTAAAATATTTGCAAGCGTATCACCTATCGCTGCTGCCCTTGCATTTGCTATGTTTAAAGGACCTGTTGGGTTTGCTGAAACAAATTCAAGATTTATCCTTTTATTATTACCTATATTGATTTTCCCGAAATTTTCTTTTTCTTTCAAAATCTCTTTTAGATTTTCTATGAGAACATCATAAGAGAGTTTTATATTTAAAAATCCCTTTATATAATCTATTTTTTCAAAAAATTCTTTCTTTTTTTCTAAAACTTCTTTTATCTCTTCAAAAATTTTTTCAGGATTTACCCCTTTTTTCTTTGAAATATCAAAAAGACAAAACGCATAATCTCCATATTCACTTTTTTTAGGTTTTTCAAAGGATACTTTCTCCCTTAAATAATCTTCTATTAGTTTTTCAATTTCCTTCCTCAAGAATCTCTTTGATTCCATAAGTTTTCTGATCCCCCCAGAGGCTTTCAAGGTCATAATATTTTCTTGTTTCTTCTAAAAAAAGATGAATAACAAACTCATAATAATCCATAAGAATCCAGACCCCTTTTTCATAACCCTCTATATGATGTGGTAAAATCCCTTCTTCCTTCATCCTTTTTTCAATTTCAAGACATGTTGCTCTTAGATGCTCCTCTGTATAACCTGTTGCCAATATAAAATAATCACATACACCCGAAAGAACCTTACTAACATCTATGAGTAACAAATCTTCTGTTTTTTTATCATAAAGTATTTTAAAAACTTTTTTGATAATTTGAGGAATTTTATTCCCAGTCTTTATCAATTTCTGGAAAATATTTTTTATAGTCCTTTCCTATTATAATTGTTACATCCACTAAATCATCAGGGTCTGCCTCAAAATAAACTTTTGGATTCCCAATTTCTTTTGCAAGCATCCTTGCTGCCTTTAGGTCAGGATATTTTCTGTCAAATATACATGTTTGATTTATCTCTGAATCATAAGTTCCGTAGTAAATAACATCAAAACCAGCTTCCCTTAGCCTTGCAGTTACCTTTTGGGCAAGTTTACTTGTCTTTGTTCCATTCAGTACTTCAACTTTTATTTTTTTCTTTTCTATTCTTTCCTTATTTTCTTTTTTTAAAATGAAACTTTCAACAAAGGAATAAGTAAAAACAAAAACAAAACCTGTTAAAAGAAATATCAAAAGATTTAAAAAAATTTTTTTCACATTTTAATTTTAATATAAAAAAAAATGGATTGTCAATTTAAAATTACTTACCTTATAATAAATCGCTGTGGATTTTTTAAAAGAGTTTCAAAAAAGAAAAGAAGAAATAGATAAGGCAATTTTAAGTTTTTTAAAATTTGATAAAGATGTTCCTTTTATTTTAAAAAGATCAATTCCTTATCCTTTAAAGGCTGGTGGTAAAAGGATAAGGGGAATAATAACTGTTTCAACATACAGGCTTTGTGGAGGAAAAAATAAGAATTATATCCTGCCACCTGCTGCATCCATTGAAATGATTCATACATTTTCACTTGTCCATGATGACCTCCCTGCAATAGATGATGATGACATAAGAAGGGGAATGCCAACTTTACATAAAAAATTTGATGAAGCAACCGCAATATTAACAGGTGATGCCTTACTTGTATATGGAATTGAAACATTTTTAAAAAGTAAGGCACCTTCTTATTTAAAAATAAAGTCTCTTGAAATACTCCTAAAGGCAATAGGTCCTGAAGGCGTTATAGGTGGAGAGATTTATGATATCCAAGGTGAAAGAAAAAAGCCTGATAAAAATTATTTAAAGAAGATCCATCTTTTAAAGACTGCTGAATTTTTTAAATCCTCTTTTTTAATAGGTGCAGTACTTGCAAAAAAATTTGATAAATTAAACTCTCTGGAAAAGATAGGAATTAAAATAGGGCTTGCCTTTCAAATTGTTGATGATATCCTTGATGAGACAGGAGATGAAGAAAAAATGGGTAAAAGAGGTAAAAAGGATTTTAAAAAGATGACATATGTTAAAGTTTATGGAGTTTTAAAAGCAAAGGAAGAGGCGTTTAAATTAAAAGAAGAGGCAAAAAATATTTTAATGAAAAATTTTGGGGAAAATGAAGAAAGAAAATTTCTTGAAAATTTATTTGATTTCATTGTTGAAAGGGAATATTGATGTTTATTCTATTACCTTTCTTTATATTTTTGTCAGATATAGAAGAAATAAAAGAAGAAGATGAAATTTATTTTAATGAGTTAAGAATAAATCCAAATTATGATAATTTTGAAAAAATTTCTTCTTTTCCCTTTATTGAAGATTTTGAGGCAGAAAGGATAATAAAGGAAAGAAAAAATGGTCTTTTTAAAGATTTAAATGATTTTAAAAAAAGAACAAAAATATTTTTACCTGATAGCATTTTTGAAAGGTATTTTGATTTTAGTATAAAAAAGAAAAAATTTGATTTTCTTTCATATTTTGACAAAAATTCAAAATTTTTAAATAAAATATCTTTTGAAATTCCAGATAATTCAATAAATTTTTTATATTCAAAAAATTATAAAATGCCTTCAATTTTAAGAGTTTCTTATTCCTTTGATAAAAAAAATTTTAATATAACTCTGGGCGATTACTTTATAAATAAAGGTAACGGCATTATTTATGGTTCAACAAACATTTTTAATTTTTATCCAAAATCATTTTTCCTTAATTCTGAATATATTCCATCATCTTCTTATAATAGAGGACTAAGGGGAACTTATATTTCTTTCAAAAATTTTTCCTTTTATTTTTCTTCAAAAAACTTTTTATATGAAAAGGAAAAATTTTTTGAGAATAAAATTGGTTTTGGCTTTAAATTTTTTAAAAATGGAATTTTTTCTTCTTTAATTTTTGAGAAAAATTTTCTCTCTAAAGAAATTTATTTAAATCAAAAAAATTTCTATCAAGTTTCGGTTGACCTTTCAATCCCTTATAGAAAAGGCAATTTAAGCATTGAATATTTACCTTTAAAAAACTCTTATCTTTTAAAATTTTTAAAAAATAAAAGTGGTTTTTTAATTTATAGATTAAGTGAGAAAAATTATGATATTCATTCTTCTTTTATATCCCAAAACTTTTCAGCAAGGGACGAGATGGGCACAAGCCTTTTTATGGAGTTAAATCTCTCTCTTTTAAAATTTTATGGATATACGCTTATTTATACAAAAATTTCCGAAACTTCCTATTCATATAAAAATTATTTTTTAGCTCAAAAGAAATTTAAAAATATTTACTTTAAATTTGAATATAAAAATGCATTTTCAGATTATAAAAGGGATAAATTTTCTTTTTCTTTTAAATATGAAATTTTGAATTTAAAAATTAATCATGTTATTGCAAAAAAGGGAGGGAATTTTTATTATGGAAATGGTTTGTTTTTTAATTTAAATTATAAATTTTTTGAAATGAATTATGGAGTTTTTAATACCGAAAATTATTATTCAAGAATCTATTTTTACAATTCCACCCTTTTCCCTTACTATGAACTTTTGCCTTTATATGGAAAGGGAAGTTTCTCTGGAATTGATTTTAATCTTAAATTTAAAAATTTTAAAATTTATTCCTCTTTTTATGAAATAAAAAAGGAAAGGAATGAATTTAATTTTTTAGCAGGTTTAGAATTTTTATTTGACAATTAAGATTTATAAAATTTATAATGAAGGATTTAAAATTGAGATGGAAGATATAAGGGAAGAACTTAATAAACTTCTTGAACTTCAAGAAAAAGACAATCTTATCTTTAATATAGAAAAAAGGGTAAAAGAAATTCCTCAAGAAATAAAGAGTCTAAAGGAAGAGATAGAAAAAACTCAAAAGGAGATAAAAAGTGGCGAAGAGAACCTCCTTGCTATGGAAAAAAGGCTGAAAGATTATTTTTATGAAATTGAAGACCTTGAAGGGCTTATAATTAAATTTGAGCAGGATAAACTGAAAGTAAGAACAAATGAAGAATATAGAAAAGTTGAAAAGGAGATTGAGGACACAAAGAAGAAAAAGGAAAAAGTTGAAGAGGAAGCACTTAATCTTATGGAGAAAATAGAGAATGAGAAAAAAAATTTTGAGATTTTTAAGAAAGAAAGTCTCCAAAAAATGGAGGATTTTAATAATAAAATAAAAAGTTTGGAAGATGAGGAGAAAAGGTTAAAAGAGGAAATACCGATAAGAAAGGATGAGAGGTTAAGAATTTCTAAAAGGATAAAACCAGAATATCTTGAAAATTATGAAAGGATTAGAAAAATAAGAGGAACCTTTGCTATTGTTCCTGTTAAAGATGGTGCCTGTGGTGGATGCCATGCAGCGGTTCCAACTCAAAAAATTGATAAATTAAAAAAGACAAAAGGAATGGATATATGTGAGCATTGTGGAAGAATTTTATATATTCCTGAGGAGGAACTATGAGTGAGAAGATTATAATTTATTTTGATGGTTCTTCAATAGGCAATCCAGGTCCTTCTGCAAGTGCTTATATAATTCAAAAAGAAGATGGGGAGACACTTTTTGAAGAAGGTATATTTATAGGTGAATCAACAAATAATGTCTCTGAATATAAGGCTCTTATTTATGCACTCAATAAGGCAAAAGAGATAAATGTAAAGGAAATTGAATTAAGAACTGATTCAGAACTTGTAATAAACCATCTTTTAGGTAAATACAGGGTTAAATCTGATAAGATTATCCCGCTTTTTAAAGAGGTAAAAGAACTTTTAAAAAATTTTAAATGGGAAATTAAAAAAGTTTCAAGAAAAGAAATGAAAAAGGTTGATCAACTTGCTTTTGCAACTGCAAAATCCGGAAGATGAAAATTTTATGGGCTCCCTGGAGGATTAAATATATTGAGGGATTCAAAAAGGGAAAAGATTGTATTTTCTGTATAAAATCAAAAGATAAAAAATTTATTTTAAAAAAGGGTAAATATTCCTTTGTTATTATGAACATATTTCCTTATAATCCAGGACACTTAATGGTTGCTCCATATAAGCATGTAAAAGAATTAAAAGATTTAAATAAAAAAGAAATTTCTGAAATTATGGAATTTGTTAAAGAAGGGGTAGAGATTTTAAAAAAGGTTTATTCTCCCCATGGGTTTAACATAGGGGTTAATATAGGAAGAATTGCAGGGGCAGGTTTTGATGAGCATATCCATTTCCATATAGTTCCAAGATGGGAAGGTGATACAAATTTTATGCCTGTTTTAGGTAACACAAAGATCATTTCTGAAGAGTTAAAAAGAAGTTATAGAAGATTAAAAAAATATTATGATAAATGATTTTTTTAAAAAGATCAGAAATTTGAAAATAGCAGTAATTGGTGATATAATCCTTGATGAATACATATTTGGAGAAGTTGAAAGGATTTCACCAGAAGCACCTGTTCCTGTTGTTAAAGTAAATAGAAAATTTTATAACTTAGGAGGAGCAGCAAATGTTGCACTTAATATAAAAGTTCTTGGTGGAGCCCCATTTTTAATCGGAATAATAGGAAATGATGAGGCAGGGGAGAAGATAGTTGAAAAACTTAAAGAAAATAAGATAGAAACGGAATTTTTAATCACTTCTTCAGAATGGAAAACAATTGTTAAGGAAAGGATAATTGCGCAGAATCAACAGATGATAAGGATTGATTATGAAGATAATTTTGAAATAAAAGGAAAAGATTTGAAAAAATTTTTTGAAAAATATAAGGAATTAGAAGATATATGTGACGGAATTTTAATTCAGGATTATGAAAAGGGGCTTCTTTCAAAGAAAAATATAAATAAAATACTCCAGAATGAAAAACCAATTTTTGTTGATCCAAAATTTGAAAACTTCTTTTTATATAAAAATGTGAAAATTTTTAAACCAAATTTAAAAGAAGTGGAAAGGGTCCTTGGTAAAAAGATAAGGGAAGAAAAAGAAAGAATTTGGGCAGCAAGATACATTAAGAATAAAATAAAGTGCGAAAATATAATAATGACAATAGGAGAGGAAGGGATGATTGGAATTGATGCAAATAATAGAGTATTTTCAGTTCCTTCAAATAAAGTTGAAGTTTATGATATAACAGGAGCAGGTGATACAGTGATTTCCCTTCTAACCCTTTCTTACCTTTCAGGGCTTGACATTGTTTCTTCAAGTATTATTGCTACAATAGGAGCAGGTATTGAAGTAACAAAACTTGGTGCATCCTGTGTGGAAAAAAGGGAGTTGACAAATGGTGTTAAAAAGTATTATAATTTAATTTTAAAAAATGTTAAATTTTGGGAGGAATTATGAAAAAATTAATTTTAATAGGAATTATATCCCTTCTTTATGCCCAATATCCTGACACCCTTGACATTATAATAAATCCAAATTCAGGTTCTGTTGCTGATTATTATAGAATTGTAATTTATGTAAAAAATAAACAAACAGGTCAAATTGATACTTCTTTTAGCGGATTGATTGAAATTTCAACTGATGGTGATTGGGGATATAACACTTTAAACATGTCATATCTTTATGCCTTTAAGGGAAGTGTTACAAATGATACTTTAAGAATATACAGGGCTGGAAATGTTTATATCTATGGGAGATGCGCAAAAGGAAGCGGAAGGTCACAAGAACTTACTCTTTCGCCTTTATCTCCTTATAGAACGGTTATTCTTTATACAGGTCAGAATATTATAAAAGGATGTTGTAAAGGAAATTATATTCCTCCATCAATTTATGCAGGTGATTCCCTTTATTTTAGATTAATCTTAACTGATAGATATTATAATCCTGTTTCAGGAAGTGCTAAAATTTATCTTTCTTCAAACGATTCAGTCGCAGACTTTTTTCCTGATTCATTAACCCTTTTAGACAGTATGAAAGTAAAAATAAGATTTAAAATAGCAACATATCCACCTCAATTTTTCCAGACAAGCGATTCAAGGCTTGTTTATTCTATCCCCTATGAGAGTAATTTTAAAGGTGATACCCTTTACCCTTCTTTTCAGGTTCTCTCCGGGAATTATGAAAAACTTTTACTTGTTGCACCCGGTGAAAGGCATTTCCCCGGTGATGAAAATACAGGTAAAAAAGGAACGATTCCTTATCTTCCTTCAGCAATCCCATTTTATTTAAAACTTTTTGCCTGTGATAAATATCATAATTTCTTAAAAGGAGTAAACGATACAGGAATACTTGTATTTAATCCACCTGATACATTGATTGATACTTTTCCCTCTTATATAAATCTTATAAATGGAGTTGATTCTTTTAGAGTAACTATTTTTAAAGGAGGCGCATATGTAGTATATGGGCTTGATAAAAATATAAACAGACAAAGCCCATCAGTTATTCTTCAGATTGTTGGTTCAACGTATGTATCAGAGGTTTTTCCTGATACAGTCTTATCAGGAAATGCAATCCATCTTAAAATTGAATTTGTTGACCCACAAGGAAGTTTAGTCCCCCATTCTCATCCTGTTTATCTTTCACCTGTAAACTCATCAACTCTTCAGCCCACGCAGGGAATTATAAGTCCAGAGGTTGTTCAGGTTGAACTTGGAAAATTTGAGGGAGATGTAATTTACACTACCAATAATTCAGAGAAGATAAAAATAAAGATCACAGATGACCTTGGAACAGGTGAACATTATACAGATGAGATATTTGTTGCGTATTTGAAAGGACTTCCTGATACACTCATAAATTATCCAAATCCTTTTGGTAAAGTAGGTTCTGAAGAAACATATTTTGTATTTTATTTACCAAAACCTGCAGATGTAAAAATTTATATTTATGATTTATTTGGGAATTTAATTCACAAAATAGAAACAAATGGAGTTATTGGAGTAAATAGAGTTAAATGGAATGGAAGAAATGAAAAGGGTAAAAAAGTTTCATCAGGGACATATATTGCAATCTTAAAGGCGGTAAGTGGTGCTGAAGAAGTTGTTGAAACAAAAAGGCTTATAAGCATAATAAGATAGGAGGAAGAGATGAAAAGATTTTTTTTAATTTTATTTTTTTTCTCTTCAGTTTATTCTGAGAGTGGTAATTGGGGATTTAAAGGCAATTATGAATATTTTCCTGTTTCTGCAAGAATTTTATCTCTTGGTAAATCCGCTTCTGCTTTGACAGAGGATATATCTTCTGTATATTTTAATCCTGCCTCACTTGCCTATATAAATCCACAGCAAATTGTCTTTTCGGACGCCCTGCTTCCACTTGGTTCTACAATGGGATGGTTTGGTTATGCAAGACCTACAAGGGAATTCGGTAATTTTGGAATCCATATAACAGGGGTATATGCAGGCAAGATGGAAATAACCGATGTATGGGGTAATAAATTGTATGATAAATTTGCTGATTTTAATATTTCAACTTCTTTAAGTTATGCAAGAGAATTAACTTATAATGTAGGTTTTGGTTTTTCTTATAAACTTATATACCATACAATTTCAGAATATAGTGGGATTGGAAATGGTCTTGATATAGGTTTTTTATTTTCGGGAAATAATCCATTAACCTTTGGTTTATCAATTCATAATGTTCTCCCGCCAAGGATAAAACTCATTGAAGAAAGTGAGAGATTTCCTCTTGGTATAAAAGGTGGTTTTGCTTATAGAATTTATTATGATAAATTTCTAATACTTTTTGATCTAACAGGGATTCCAGAGTATAATATAATAGAACCATCAGCAGGTTTGGAATATAGGCCATTTAGATTTTTGAGTTTAAGAGGTGGTATGGATGACAAGAGGTTCTGTTTTGGTTTTGGAGTTAACTATCCAATGGTTGGTAAAACAATTGGTGTTGATTTTGCAGGAACATACCATTATTCATCCAGTGGTGTTTTCCCCATGGTTTATTATTTCACTCTATTCTTGCATTTTGCTGGTTTTAGATTAGAAGTAAATCCAACTACATATGTTTTTTCACCAACATCAAGAGAGAATAATGTTTTACCTATAAGGATATTTGTAAATACAAAAAAAGATGTTGAAAGATATCAATTTCTTGTTAAAGATAGCAAAGGTGAAGTTATAAGAGTTTATAAAGATTATGGCTTGCCCCCAAGAGAAATCATATGGGATGGTAGGGATGATTTTGGCTCCCTTGCGATGGACGGGAGATATTATTATGAATGCATAGTTGTAGAAAAGAAGGGCTCGGTATTTAGAGAAGAAGGTTTTTTAAGTGAAATAAGAACAATAGGTCCTGCTGGTGAGATATTTTTTAAGGAGAAAATTAAGCCAAAGGAAGAAGTTCCACCCGAGAAAAAAGAAGAGATAATTATTGAAGAAAAAGCACCTGAAGGAGGAGAAAAATGATATTTTTTCTTTTATTTTCTCTGCTTTTTTCAGAAGAAGAAATTAAGAAAGTTGAGTATGCAGAAATTCTTTTCCATGAAGGACTTTATGAAAATGCAATAGATTATTATAAGTCATTAAAGAACACAAATCTTGGTAAAGCAATGGAATTAGAGTTTGAGTATAGGATCGGTGAATGCTATTTTAATCTTGGTAAATACGATGAGGCTTATAAAATTTTTAAGAATCTTGAAGAGAAAGCACAAAACTCCTATATTTTACCTGAAGTTTATTATGCATTAGGTTTAATCTTTATTGCACAGGAAAATCCAAAACAGGCAGAAGATTATTTAATTCAAAAGATGAAAAAATTTCCAGGTTATGCAGAGGATATAAGGCTTCTTGAAGCACAAGGAATCTATTATTTTACCCAATCAATTTATGAATCTGCTTATAAAAAACTTGAAAATGCATTAACAGGAGTTGGTATTTTTTATAAAGCAGAGGCACTTGCCCATCTTAAAAGACCAGTTGAAGCCCTTCAAAATTTCAAAAAGGTTGTGATGCTTTATCCTAATACACCTCTTGCAGAATACGCATCCTTTGAGGCAGCAGAAGCACTTTATATAAATGAAGACTATAGAGGAGCAAAAGAACTTTATATAAGGTTTATAAAGGATTATGGAAAATCTTCTCTTGTAGATTACGCAAATTATAAGATAGGCGCCTCTTTATTTCATGAAGGTGAATATGCAAAATCTTTACTTTATTTTAAACCCCTTTTAAAACATCAAGATAGGATTCTTTCAGCACATGCTTATCTTATGTGTGGAAAGGCGTTAAGGGAGATTGGTAACAAACCTGAGGCTTTAAAGTATCTTTTAAAAGCTGCTTTTGACTTTCCAGGGGTAGGTGTTGCACCTGTTGCTCATATGGAACTTGGGAAGACATATCTTGAAATAGGCGATTCAGCTCAAGCAATTATTTCTTACAGGCAACTTGCAAATGTGTACAATACAGGAGAATATAGAGGAATTGGTGACTATTTAACTGCTTGTGTTTTATACAGGCAAGGTAAAATTCTTGAGGCTCAATATCAACTTGAAACTCTTTTAAAATACGCAAAGAATACCTTTATAGCATATCCTGCAACAGCCTTGCTTTTAAAATGCATGATAGATACAAAACAATTTGATGAGGCAATTGCAACAGGTGAAGAATTTTTGAGTTCATCTCCTCAAATTTTAGATGAAGAAATGTATCATTATATTTCTACTTGGACAAATAGGATTAAACATATGCTTGCAGAGGGATATTATCAGAGACAGGATGTGGCAAAGGCATTAAATTTATATGAGTCACTCTCAGAAAGTGGCGATCCTGAGATAATGGGAGAAGTGTTTAATGGACTTGGATGGTGTTATATTGAGACAAAAAGATACGATGCAGCAATTCAAAAATTTGATGTCGTTATAAGTGGATATCAAAAGGATACCTCAGCTGTTGTTTCTGCAATTTTTGGTAAGGGTGTTTCAATTTATGATAAAAGTGGTGAGATACAGGATCAAGAACAAAAAAAGAAAAATTATTTGCAGGCTGCTTATACATTCAAATCAATTGCTCAAACATATCCGTCCCATAGCCTTACCCCTGCTTCTTTATTTTACACTGGTGAATCCTATGCAAGAGCCGGGTATTATGCAAACGCAATAAAGGAATGGGAAGCCTGTTTAAATGAATTTCCTGAATCTCCTTATGCAGCATTATCAGCCTACTGGCTTGGAAATACCTATTTTAGAGCGGGTGAATTTGATAAGGCAATAACTTATTATAGTGTGTTACTTGAGCAGTATCCAAATTCACAAAAAGCAAAGGAGGGTTTTGTTGAATTAGCGGGTACATATTACAATATGAAAAATTATGATATGACAGTAAATATATTAAAGAAGTTTCTCTCTCTTTATCCAGAAGATAGCCTCGCAGTTAATGCGAAGAAATTATTAGAACAGGCATATTATTTTGTTTCAAAGGAGGATGCAGAGAAAATAGAAGAATATTCAAAAGAATTTCCAGAAAGTGAACTCTTAGCAGAAAATTTATACAATCTTGCTGCAAAACTTTATAATGAAAAAAAATATGAAGAGGCGATAGAAAAGGCAAAGAAAGTGATTTTACTTTTCCCAAAATCAGAACTTGCTCCAATGGCTCAAAAAGTTGTTGTTGCTTCTTATTCCGCACTTGGAAATAGTAAAGCAATGGCCGAGGAGGCTGAGAAATTCGTTACCTATTTTCCAAACCATGAAGAAGTTCCGATTATGCTAAAACTTGAAGCAGTTGGATTAATACAACAGGAAAATTATTTAAAAGCAAAGGATGTTCTTGAAGTTTTGATAAAGAATTATTCAATGCATCCTGCCTCAAAAGAAGGGGTGATTTTGAAGGCTGAGTGTCTTTTAAATCTTGGGAAAATAAGGGAGGCTATAAGAGATCTTGAATCCCAATCTCCTTCTCCTGAAGTTGCTACAAGGTATTATTATATTCTTGGTGAATCCTATAATAAGATAGGAAACACACAAAAAGCAATTGAAAGTTATTCAAACCTTTTAAGGGTTGGGGGAATGGATGACCCTTATAGAATAAGGGGATTATATCAACTTGCCTATTTGTATCAGTTAAGTGGAGATATGCAGAGAGCAGCATCAATATATGAAGCAATAGCCCAGGTTTCAAGTGATAAAAGTATAAAAGAGGATGCCCTTGGAAGGGCAAGTGCATTGAGAAGATAAAAGGAGGTAAATTATGATACTTGGACAAAGTATAATAAAATTAGCATTGAATCCATTCATGCTTGCTCTTGAGATTCTTTCACTTGTTGGTTTGTGGGCAATAATTGATAGAATTCTTTCATATAGAAAAATTTCAGAGAGGGAAGAAGCAAAATTTATTTCAAGAGCAAAGAATTTGATTGAAAGAGGAAAAATAGAAGAACTCAGAGCAATTTCGGAAGGTACTAAAACTCCAATTGCAAGAATTATTTATATGGTTATTGAAAATCCTGAACTTCCAAGAGATGTGCTTGAATCAATACTTTCTTCTGGAATAATGGTTACAGAACTTGAACTTGGAAGAAAATTAACGGTTCTTGGAACATCAAGTTATATTGCTCCGCTGCTCGGGCTTCTTGGAACGGTTGTTGGAATAATACAGGCATTCTATAATGTGGCAGAAAAGGGTGCAGCAGTAGGTCCTGAGGCAATGCTTGAAGGTGTGGCGATTGCTCTTTTAACAACAGCACTTGGAATAATAATTGCGGTTCCCTGTGCAATAATGTACAATTACTTTAGAAATAAGATAAATCATCTTCTTGCGAGGATTGAAGTTTCAAGTAAAGAGATATTAAACTATTTAATCTATGTAAGGGATAAGACAAAATTATGAAAAGGAGAAGTTTAATAGGTGGAGCACCTCCAATAGACTTAACACCTGGAATAAATGTTGCTCTTTTGCTGGTTCTTGTGTTTGTTCTTGGTGCTGCCCCAATTTTTCAAACATGGCTTTCTGTTACTGCTCCAAAGGTAAAAAAGGCGCCAATTGAAAAGGTATCACCTACAACTGAATTTAAGGTAAATATCCATTTAAAAGAGAATGGAGAAATAATTTTAAATGAAGAAAAGGTTACATACGAAAAACTTGAAGAAATATTACCCGAACTTCTCGCAAGGAGCCCTTCACGCCTTGTAATAGTTTCTGCTGATTCTCTTGTTTCTCATGGAAAGGTTGTTGAAATTCTTGACCTTGCAAAACAGAAAGGTGCAGTTGAAGTTGCACTTTTAAGGAGAAAATGAGTATAATATATATATTATGAGTATAAGAAAAGAAAGACAAATGGCAAGGATAAACATAACACCTTTATGTGATGTTGCTTTTACTGTTTTAATTACACTTATGATAGCAACTGCTGTTCTACATTTAAAACCTCCTCCTTTTCAAGTGTTCTTACCTCTTGCAAAAACAGTTGAGCCAAGGGGTGCTGAAATGGTTACAATAGATATAGATGAAGAAGGTAAAAATATTGCTGTTCAAGGTGAACCAGTTAGTTGGGGAAATTATATTTATTATGTGAAAAAAGAAGCAGAGAGGGATCCAACAAGGCTTTTGCTTATAAGGGCTGATAAAAGTATTCCACATGGAATTGTTTTAAGAGTTTTAGATGATTTGAAAAAATTATCTTCAGAGTTTGCTCAAGAAGAAAAAGAATTTTTTTATAAAGTTGCATTTGGAACGAGGAAAAAAGAATGAAAATAACGACAACAAAAGTTTATTCACTTGTTTATAGGACATCAAGAAAAAATGATGTTTTTGGTATAATTAGTTCAATTATTCTCCATGTGATAATATTTTTGCTTTTACTTTTAAGACAGGAAAGGATGGAAACAGTTTCTTCGCTTTCGGTTACGCTTTTAGAGGAAGAAAGGAAAAAAGAAAAGAAGATAGAATCTGTTGAAAAGAAAGAACCTGAAGCTCCAAAACCACAGGTTAAGGTTACCCCAAATTTAATGTATGCATTAAGACAGATGACTCCAAGCCCTCCTCCGCCAATTCCGGCAGTTTATCAAAAATTTGAGATTCAAAAAGTTGAAAGACTTCCACAGGAGCCTGGTGTAGTTCCTCCGATTGGGGGAATAGAGATAAAAGAAGTCACGGAGGCAGCAGGTCCTCAAGCAAGGATTGATATTTCAAAGATTGAACTTGCAGAAGGAGGTTTTGGCGGAGAAATAGTTGTTGGAAGGGGTGTCCCCACTTCAGAAATTTTAAAAGCACCTGTCCATACATCTGCTATTAGCATAGGTGAGGTAGCACCTGAAGAGGCTGCTTCTGGTTGGGGTGGTGGGCTCTTAGAACCAGGAGGCGGTGCTGGTGGAAGGAAAGGGATAGATATCGGAGTAAAGATTGAAGAACGTGCCCCTCCACCACCTGCTGTTTCAACTCCTTCGGTTAAAATTACGACAACACCAACAATTGAAAAAAAAGAAAAGAAAGTCACCTTTGAAATTTCAGGAAGTATAGCAGGTAGAAAAATACTTTATGGTCCTTTGCCTTCTTATCCTTCATGGGCTGCCGAAAGGGGTCTTGAAGCAGTTATTGTTCTAAGAGTTTATGTGACACCTGAAGGCAGTGTTAAATCAAATCTTGTTGTCTTCCATACATCAGGTTATCCTGAATGGGATGACCTTGTGAAAAGAATGGTTGCGAGTTGGAAATTTGAACCTCTTCCAGAAGGAAGCGATGTTATTCAATCAGGTTATATAACATTTAGATTTATTTTGGAATAGGATATGAAAAGGTTTTTTGTTTTGTTTTTAATAATTTCCGGGTTTGCTCAAGAAGAAAAAAAAGAATATGAGATAAAGGAAGTATATAAAGGTATTATAGAAGAAAGGAAAAGGGTGTGGGCTCTTTTCTATAATCCTATTGATGCGGCTTATGATCCTCTTCTTAAAAAGGGTTACATATTTGATGAAAGGTTTGGTAAAGGCATAATTAAACCTCCTTTACCATCACTTGCCTCAGAAGAGCTTCGTAAAGCATGGCTTCAAAGTATTGTAAGGGATGAGGTTGGATTTTTCAACCCATTTTTTGAAAGAGAGGTTAAGGAATGGGAGTTAAAACTCCTTGATTCAGCCAATAAAGTTTTCAGAACTTACAGAGGTGAAGGAAAACCACCAAAAATAATAAAATGGGATGGAAAAAACGAAAGGAACGAAGTTTTAGATGTAAGTTTAGATTACTTCTATATTTTTACAGTTAAGGATGCAATAGGTAATGAAGTCAAAACAACCCCAAAGAAGATTAAATTAAGTGGTATACTTTACGAAGATGGGCCAAGATGGATTGTATCAGTGGATGGAAATGAAATATTTGAAAAAAACAAAGATAAGATTAAATCATTTACCCTTTTAGAAGAGGCAAAATCAATAATAAAAGAGAAAGCAAGGGCAAAAGTTAAAGTTGTTGTCTATGGGAAGAATCCAGAACTTACAAGGAAAAGGTATGAAAAAGTGATGGAATGGATCAAAAATAATTTAATACTTCCAAAGGGTAAGGTTTTATATCTTGAAGGATTTTTTAAGGAAACAGGTTTTGAAACCTCAAGGATTGATTTTGAGATTCTTTAAATATTCTATCAAATTCTCTTTTTTAATCATTTCTTCTTTTCCCTTTTTCATATCCCTTATTTTATAGGAATTTAACTTTTCTTCTTCTTCACCTAATATTATTACATAATTTGCGTTCTTTTTATTTGCTTTCCTCATTTGTGATTTTAAAGATTTTGTATCAAATATCATTTCGCATTTAAATTTATTTTTTATGAGTTCAATATAAAGGTTGAATGCCTTTTCTTTAAAATTTTCATCTGTATAAATTATGAATATAGGGGTTATTTTTTCTTTTAATTTAAAATCTGAAGCCATAATAACTCTTTCCATTCCAAGTGCAAATCCACAAGCAGGCACTTTTTCATTTCCTATTATTTCCATAAGACCATCATATCTTCCGCCTCCTCCAAGCGCATCCTGTGCCCCAAGTCTATTTGATTTAATTTCAAAAACAGTTTTTGTATAATAGTCAATCCCTCTTACAAGTTTTGGATTGATTTTAAAACATATATTATTTTGATTCAAATACTTTTTTAATCTTTCAAAATGATTTTTGCAATCCTCACACAAATAATCAAATAATTTTGGAAAATCCTCTATTTTTTCAGAATCAATTTTACAATCCAGAACCCTTAAAGGATTTCTTTCAATTCTCCTTTTGCAATCATTACATAAAATTTCAATTTTATCTTTTAAATAATCTTTAAGTTTTTCTCTATAAATTTTTCTGTCAGATATGCATCCCATTGAATTTATTTCAAAATAATAATTTTTAACTTCAAAGAGCTCCATAAGTTTCTCAATTATTAAAAACATTTCAAGATCAACAAGCGGATCAATATAACCTATGTATTCCACACCCAGTTGATAGAATTCTCTGAGCCTTCCTTTTTGTGGTTTTTCATGCCTGAACATGTTTAAAAAATATGCAATCTTACAGGGTATCTCAATATTATTCTCAACAATTGCTCTTAATACAGGAGGTGTTCCCTCAGGTCTTAAAGCAAGTTTCCTGCCACCTTTATCCTCAAATATATACATTTCCTTTTCAACGATATCCGTTGTTTCCCCTGTTGAATGAATAAATAGATTAACATCTTCAAAAGTTGGTGTTATGATAAAGGAATATCCAAAGTTTTCAAGGAGTTTTTTTGCTCTCTCAAAAAAAAATAATAATTTTTCATATTCTTCACCAAAGATATCTCTTGTTCCCTTTATCTTTTGAAATTTCATTAGTTATAAATTAAAAAATAGCCGGGACCACCATCCAATCCCTCTATACCAGAACCAGGGCCCCGGCTTAATGAATAAATTTTTAGAATCTTGCTCCTAATCCTATTAAAATTGCGCCTTCTGTTTCCGTGTCTTCTATTCCTGAATCAAACATTTCATATCCTGCTTCAAGGAAAAATGAAACAAGAGGAAGAGAATATCCTGCCCCCATACCTCCTCTTACTCTAAACATTGTTGTAGACTCACCTTCCTCAGGTGATACATTTGTCATCCCAAGACCTAAAAATACATAAGGACTAAATGCTGGAACAGGGAAGAAATACATAAGGTCTCCACCATTTAAAAAATTTACGCGGAAGGTATTCACTGAAAAATCTTCTCCTTGTCCCAGGAAATCCTTATATGTATACATTTCAAATCCAATAACATTCAATCTTGTTTTTAACCCCATAAATACAGGTAAAATTGCATTCACCCCGATGTTCATTGAGGTTGCATCCTGATCCTTAATTCCACCCGCATTGCTTATCATATTGTAATTGAATTTCCCTTCAAGATTAAAAGGTAAGACACCGAATGCATAAAGAGAAGAAGTGAATAAAACAACCACTGCTATTTTTTTCATTTTAACCTCCTTATAAAATAAAAATGGATATATCCCGAAAGAAGGAAATTGTTTTTCCTTATGAAAGGAGGTGATCCAGCCGCACGTTCCCGTACGGCTACCTTGTTACGACTTCGCCCCAGTCACCAGGGTTGCCTTCACTCCGCAAAGCGGAGCTTTGGGCCCCCCCGGCTCCCATGGCGTGACGGGCGGTGTGTACAAGGGGCGGGAACGTATTCACCGCCGTATTGCTGACCGGCGATTACTAGCGATTCCAGCTTCACGGGGTCGAGTTGCAGACCCCGATCGGAACTGGGGCCGGTTTTAGGGATTTGCTTACCCTTGCGGGCTTGCTTCCCTCTGTACCGACCATTGTAGCGCGTGTGTAGCCCTGGACATAAAGGCCACACGGACTTGACGTCATCCCCACCTTCCTCCGCCTCATCGGCGGCAGTCCCCTTAGAGTGCCCAGCACTCCCATATGGAGCCTGATGGCAACTAAGGGCAGGGGTTGCGCTCGTTGCGGGACTTAACCCAACACCTCACGGCACGAGCTGACGACAGCCGTGCAGCACCTGTGCTGGCTGCTCCAGAGGAGCTCTCCCGATGTTTCCATCGGGATACTACCAGCATGTCAAGCCCAGGTAAGGTTCTTCGATCAGCATCGAATTGAACCACGCGCTCCACCGCTTGTGCGCCCCCCCGTCAATTCCTTTGAGTTTCACCCTTGCGAGCATAGTCCCCAGGCGGCGGACTTAATGGTTTCCCTTCGGTACCCACTTCTTACGAAGCGGACACCAAGTCCGCATCGTTTACAGCTGGGACTACGGGGGTATCTAATCCCCTTCGCTCCCCCAGCTTTCGGACCTCAGCGTCAGGGACACCCCAGAGAGCCGGCTTCCCCACTGGTGTTCCCCCCGATATCCACGCATTTCACCGCTACACCGGGAGTTCCACTCTCCTCTGGTACCCTCTAGTCAGGTAGTATCAGACGCAGCCCACCGGTTAAGCCGGTGGATTTCACGCCTGACACACCTAACCGCCTACATCCCCTTTAAGCCCAGTGAATCCGGGCAACGCTCGCCCTCCCCGTATTACCGCGGCTGCTGGCACGAGGTTAGCCAGGGCTTCCTCTGGGAGTACGGTCACTTCCCTGGATTATTAGTCTCAGAGAAGCTTCATCCTCCCTGACAGGGGTTTACACCCCGAAGGGCTTCATCCCCCACGCGGCGTCGCTGGGTCAAGGTTTCCCCCATTGCCCAAATTTCTAGCCTGCTGCCTCCCGTAGGAGTGGGACCCGTGTCTCAGTGCCCCTCGGGCCGGCCACGCTCTCACGCCGGCTATCCGTCATCGGCTTGGTGAGCTGTTACCTCACCAACTACCTGATGGACCGCGACCCCCTCTCCGGGCGAGAGCATGAAAATCAGAGGCCCCCTTTCATCATGATAGGATGCCCCATCATGACATTATCAGGGATTAGCCATCCTTTCGGATGGTTGTCCCTGTCCCGGAGGCAGGTTAGTCACGTGTTACTCCGCCGTTCGCCGCTAAGAAGGGTTTCCCCTTCTCCGCGCGACTTGCATGGCTAAAACACGCCGCCAGCGTTAGCCCTGAGCCAGGATCAAACCCTCCATAAAAAATAATTTTATATTTCCTTCTTTCGGGATATATCCACCTTTATTTTCAAAGAATTAATTTTTAAGTGTATAAATTATACAGGAAAAAATTTAAAATGTCAAGTAGATGGGGATATAATTTTATCTTTAAAAATAATTGCAATCAAATCATTTTTTTTATTAAGTAAAATTAAATCAGCATCAAAATCCTTTTTTAACTTCCCCCTATTTTTTTCTTCAAATGAAAAAGTTCTTGGATTCTCTGTATAAAGTTTTAATGAAGTTTTAAAGTCAATTCTTTCAAATTCTATCGGATGATTTGTTGCACCTTTTATCCCGTATAAAGGTCCTATAGGCATACAATCAGAACCAAAAGCGATGTTTAAACCTTCGTTAAGTAATGTTTTAAAAGGATTTGTGTTTTTCCATCTTTTTTCTCCAAGCCTTTTATAATACATTTTATTTTTTCCCTGCCATTCCCTTACAAAATTTGGTTGCATTGAGATATAAATATTACTCTTTTTAGCCATTTTTATTATACGCTTATTCACAATTTCAAAATGTTCTATTCTATGCCTTAAAGGATTTCTTGAAACCATTTTGTTGAAAATTTTTAAAACATATTCTATTGCAGCATCTCCTATCGCGTGCACAAGAAGTTGCAATCCGTTTTTTTCAGCATATTTTAAAAAATTAGCGAGAGTATCTTCGTCAATTAAAAGTTTCCCCTTCTCACCCTTTAAATCTGCATAATCATTTTTTAAAAATGCGGTTCTTGCACCTATAGAACCATCAGCAAAAATTTTTATTCCTTTTAGTTTCAAAAATTCTTTTTCTTCAAATTTCTCTTTTATCTCTTCAAACTTTTTTATTTCCTTTAAATTTTTTAAAACAACATATAGATTTATTTTTATCAAAAACTCCTTTTCTTTAAATTCTAAAATATTTTCAAAATTTTTAAGTCCTAATATCTCATGAACTTCGGTGATTCCAAGTGAAAGAGCAATCTTTTGCCCCTCTATAAATGCTTTTTTGATTTCCTCTTTTGAAGGTGGAAAATAATAATTTAGATTTAAAGGAACATCTTCTTTCATTATCCCTGTTTCAAAATCAACACCTCTTGCGTTTTTTGATTTTAAAATTAAAAGGGCTTTTGAGTTTCCAACAGCAAAATGTCCACATATCCTTCTTAAAATTATTGGTACTTCTTTTGATATTTTATCAAGTTCCTCTTTTTTTGGAAACTCTTTCTCCTTCCATTTACTCTCATCAAAATCATAAGCAATTATCAATTCTTTTTCTTCTTTTAAAATTTCTTTTAAAAATTCGTAAACTTCTTCTTTTGATTTTTTTTCTTTCAAAGAATATTTTATTTTAGAAAGTCCTGTTTGTATTAAATGAGTATGGGAATCACAAAAAGAAGGGATTAACCTTGCTTCTTTAAAAATATGATCAGGTTTTATTTCACCTTTATTATAAATTTCTTTAATTTTACCTTTCTCTATTTTTATAACTTTCTCAGAATCCTCAATTATCATTCTCTAACTCCTTTTAATCTTTCAACAAATACATATACGATTGGAATTATTATAAGACTTATGAGGGAAGAAACTAAAAGGCCTCCAAGAACTGAGACCCCAAGTGGTTTCCATGATTCAGAACCTTCAAGAGTTGATAGTGCCAAAGGCAATATACCAAATATTGTTGTTGCTGTTGTGATTACTATAGGTCTTAATCTTCTTTTTCCAGCCTCTTTAACTGCATCCAGAAGTTTAATTCCCCTTTTCCTCAATATGTTTATATAATCTACCAAAACTATTGAATTATTAACAACTATTCCAACAAGCATTACAAGACCTATAAATGAAGTTAATGAGAAGGATATTCCTGCAATAAGATGCGCAAAACTTACACCAACTATCCCAAAAGGTACAGAAAACATTATTATAAAAGGATGAAGAAATGATTCAAACTGTGCAACCATTACAAGATAAACCAAAACCGTTCCTATTATAAATGCAAAGAATAAAGCTTCAAAACTTTCTCTTTGCTGGGAAAAAGAGCCTCCTATTTCTATTTTTATATCTTCAGGAATTTTTATCTCTGAAATTATTTTTTTTATATCCCTTATAACTTCGCTCAAAGACTTTCCATAAAAACTTCCCGTTATTTTAACAACTCTTTCTTTATTTTCTCTATCAATTTTTAAAGGACCTTCCTCCTCATTAAAATCTCCAAGGTTTTCAAGAGGCATTTTTTTCCCGTTTTGGAGTGGAATAGATAGTGATTTTAATATGTTTATATCTTTTCTTGATTTTTCATCAATTCTTACAATTATATCTATCTCTTCTCCTCCCTTTCTTAAAACTCCTGCATTTATCCCTTTTATAGCATTTCTTAAATAAATTCCAATTCCTGAAGCAGAAATTCCGTAATGTTTTAAAATGTTTCTTTTAAATCTAAATGAAAGTTCGGGATTTCCTGATTGTCTTGAAATTGAAAGTCCTGAGATACCTTCTATTTTTTCAAGTTTTGTTTTTATAAGATTTGAAATTGAATCTGTTTCTTTTATATCATATCCAAAAATTTTAATTTCAATAGGAGCAGTTCGGAGAAAATGTGGACCAAATCCCCCTCTTATTTCAAAAGAGCCTTGAACAATTCCAGGTATTTCTTTTAGTTTTTTATTTAAAAGGTATACTATCTCTTCAGAACTTCTTTTTCTTTCCCTTTTTGGAGAAAGTCTTAAGGATATAAACCCTGTGTTATCTCCTTCTGCCATTCCCATTATACTTGCAAATCCTCCTTCTGTTCTTCCTGCTCTTACCCCATAAATTTTACATTCAGGTATTTCTTTTTGAATATAATCCTCAATTTTTTTAGTAACTTCATTAGTTACTTCAAGTTTTATTCCTGGCGGAAGTATAAAATTGCCACTTATCTGTCCTGTGTCAGCCTCTGGAAGGAATTCTGTTTTTAAGATGGAAGTTGCAAAAGGTAAGATACCAAGGAAAAAAAGTAAGGTAGCACCCGCAAAAACTATTAATTTGTGTTTTAAACTGAAAGAGAGAAAAGAAGAGTAAGTTTTTTCAAAAATTAAATATATTCTTTCAATAAGCTCTGAAAATTTTTTAGTAAATCCTCTTTTCTCTTTTATCTTTAAAAATTTAAAAGACAAAACTGGTGTCAATGTAAATGCTATAAAAAGGGATGCAAGAAGCACTATTGATACCGTAAAGGCAAGTTGCCTAAACATAATAGAAACAAACCCTTTTATCATTACCATTGGTAAGAATATTGCTATTGTTGTTAAAGTTGAAGCAGTAATTGCCTCTTTTACTTCTTCTGCTCCAAAAATTGCAGATTCCTTTTTCCCCGCTCCCCTTTCCCTATGATAATAAATGCTTTCAAGGACAACCACTGCATTGTCCACGACCATTCCTATTGCGATTGCAAGAGATGATAAGGATACAAGATTTATTGATGCACGAGTAAGATAAAGGAATATGAAGGCTACAATTAAAGATATTGGTATTGTAACTGCTATAATAACACTTCCCCTTATATTTCTCAAAAAGAAAGAAGAAACAAGAATAACAAGAACCCCTGCTATAAAAAGAGTTCGCAGGAGATTAAATATTGAATCTTTTATAAATTTTGAAGAATCAAATACTTCAACAAATTTAATTTTATCCCTTTCATATTTTTTTTCAAGTTTTTTTAAAATCTTTTTTAAATTTTCTGCAACTTGAACAGTATTTGCACCTGACTGTTTCAAGATTCCAATTAATAATGAATTTTTTCCATTACTTCTTATATAATTTATTCTTCTTTCATAATCAAGTTTTACATCAGAAATATCCCCAAGCCTTAATTTTGCTCCTTTAGGAGTATATATTAAAAAGTTTTCTATTTCGTAAATATCCTTAAATTCACCAGGTACCCTCACCGTGTAAATTTTACTATTTGTTTCAACTTCACCGGCAGGAATGTTCATATTCTCAAATTTTAAAATACTTGCAATGTAATTAAGGTCAATTCCATAAGTTTCAAGCATCTCTTTTTTAACTTCTATCTTTACAATTCTTTTTCTGCCTCCTCCCCAAAGCTGAATCTGACCAACACCCGTAGCTTTCCCAAGTTCATCCTTTATTTCATTTTCAAACAATTTTCTTATATCAAAAGTTGTATCCTCTGAGGTTATAGAAAGTATCATTATTGGATACATTGAAACATCAAATTTAAATATGCGAGGAGTCTCTGCATCTTCTGGTAAATTTGGTCTTATAAAGTCCAGTTTCGGCCTTAAATCGTTTGCTACCTCATTTATATCAGTTCCCCATTCAAATTCAAGAGTAACTGCTGAGATATTTTCTTGTGAAACAGATCTTATATTTTTTAAATTTGGAACAGTACTCGCTGCATCTTCTATTAATTCTGTTACATGTTTTTCCACTTCTAATGGACCTGCCCCTGGATAAAAAGTTATAACAGAAATCATTGGAAGGGAAATATCAGGAAAAAGGTCTAAAGGGAGTTCCTTTAAAGATATAAGACCACCTATTAAAAGAACCAAAAAAACTACTATTACAAGTAAAGGTTTTCTTAAAGCAGCCTTTACCATCTTTATTCCTCCTTTACCATAATTCTCATCCCTTCTTTTAAAATTCTATTACCTTTCAAAATTACTGTATCATTCTCTTTTAAACCAGACAAGATCTCAACATATTCTCCATTTTCTATTCCAGTTTCTACAATTTTTTTCGTCACCCTTTCCTTATTTTTTACAAATACATAATTTACTATCTCTCCAAGAACCGCATCTTTTTCAATGGAGAGAACATTTTTTTTCTTTTCAACCGGAATTTTTACCTCACATAACATTCCCGGATATATTCCACCTGGATTTTTAAAAAAAACTTTTACTTTTAAAGTTTTTGTAAATGGGTCAAGAGTTTTTGAGATCCATTTTAAAATTCCTTCTAATTCTTTATCATCCAGTATTATCTTTACTTTTTCTCCTTCTTTTATCTTTTTTGCATATTTTCCAGGTAATGACAAAACAGCAGAGAGTTCTTCATACCTTGCAACCCTTGCAATTGGTTTTGTCTGAGTTACAAATTCTCCTCTTTCCCTTAAAAGTTCTGATACATAACCTGAAATTGGTGATTTGATAGGAATTGGATTGTAATCCATACCCGGTATCTTTCTTTCAATATATGCAATTATTCCATCCTTTTCAATTCTTTCACCTTCTTTTACTTCATATTTTAAAAAGTATCCAGGAATTTCAGGATATACATATATATCAGGATTCCCTTCAATCTCTCCTGTAAAAGTTATCTCTTTAAAGATGTCCCTTTTTTGGGGAATAGTTACTGTGACCGGGATAGCCTCTTCCTCTTTTAAATTTTTTTCTTTTTCTTTACACATAAGAAATATTGAAAGAATCATCCCTATCAATAAAACTTTTCTATTCATATTAAAATCCTCCTATTTCAATTGCACCTTTTAAAGTTTTAATCAAATTTAACTTTGAAATTTTATAATCTTTTACAGCCTTTAAAAAGTTTAATTTTGTATTCAACGCGGAAAGTTCTGCATCCATATATTCAATATGAGATATCCATCCATTTTCATACTGTGTCTTTGCCACTCTCAAAGCCTTTTCAGCAATTTTTACATTTTCTTCCTGTGCTTCAACTATCTTTTCATTTGTCTTTAATGCTTCCACATTATTTTTTATCTCACTTTTTATACTCTCTTCTATAAATTTAAATTTTTTCTTTAAATATTCATAATTTGCTATACTCTTTTTAATATTCCCATAATTTGACAAATCAAATATATTCCAGGAAAGTCCAAATATTAGTGTATAATATCCACCCCACTTATCCTTAAAAAATCCATAAGGTCTTGAATACTGGTATTGATAGGAGAAAAAAATATTTGGTTTATTTAACCCTTTTTGAATTTGGTTTATCTCCCTTAATGCTTCCATGCTTAATTTTAAACTTAAAATATCTTTCCTTTCGCAAAGCGCCTTTTGATAAAGCGTATCAATGCTTACATCAAATTTTTCAAAATAAAGTGTATCTTTTAACTCTATTTCTTCTTCTATCCCTGCAAGATTTTTTAATAAATCTTTTAATTTTTGATTAGAAAGTTTTAATATTTCTATTTGGGGATAAAGATTTTTAAGGGATACTTCTGCCTGTAAAACTTCAAGTTCTGATGCTAAACCCTCCTTGTATCTTTTCTGGGTAACCCTATAATGATTTTCTAAGTTATCTTTCGTCTTTTCCAGAACTTCTATTTGTTTTTTCAAAAAAAGCAATTCTGTATATATTTTCCTTATTTCATTTTCAAGGTACACTTTTTTACCTTCAAAACTTTCAATTTCACTTAGTTTTGATTTTAAAGAAGATTTATAGAAGTGAAAAGATTTGAACCAATCAAATATATTTTGATTTATTGAAAAAATAAAACCTTTTCTTTCAGGTTTTCCAAATTCAATTTCAAACTTCTTATAAATAAGTCTCCAGTTTACAGTATCTATGCCAACTATTTGATATTGTGTCATTTTTTCTCTAAAGGATGAATAAGAATATGTTGCACTTAAAGATGCCTTAGGAAGAAAGTTTGAAAGACTTATAATTTCCTCCCCTTCCCTTTGAACTATTTTTTCTTTTTCAGCAAGTAATAATACTGATTTTTCAAGGGCAATCTTAACAACCTCATCTTCTCCCAAAAGGAGTAAAGAGGATAGAATAATTTCTAAAATCATACTTCCTCCTTTTTTGTTTTAAATAATCCCTTATGAAGAATATTTAAAACTTCCTTCTCTAAAATTTCTCTATTAAATTTGTTTTCATACATGAATTCATGCGTAACGCATGCACTCCTTATTCCACCAAATATGAATGCTGAAATTGCTTCTGCATTTTCTCCTATTATCTCTCCATCTTTAATGCCCCTTTTTATTATATTTACAATATAATCTTTTATTTCTATTAGAATTGGTAAAATTCTTTTTTTAAAATGTTCTCTTAAATCCTTATCTCCGAATAGCCTGTGAATTTCAACTTTTTTCAAAAATGCTTTTTTATTACTGTATTCTTTTAATAACTGAATTATTATGCTCTTTAATTTGGTTGAACTATTTTTTTCTTTTTCAGATACTTTTTTTATTTTAATATAAGAATCTTGTAGATTCTTTTCAATTATACTGATAAATAAATCCTCTTTTGATTTAAAGTATAAGTAAATTGTTCCTTTTGCAACCTTTGCTGATTTTGCAATATCATCTATTTTTGTTTTATAATAACCCTTTTTAAAGAATATTTCCTCGCCCTTTTTTAAAATTAAATCTTTTGTATTTTGACTGACCATTCAGTCATAAATAATACTGAAATTTTTTGATTTTGTCAAGTATTTTTATTCTAAATTAAAATATTC
This sequence comes from Caldifarciminota bacterium, assembly GCA_965649125.1. Lineage (GTDB taxonomy): Bacteria > Hydrothermota > Hydrothermia > Hydrothermales > Hydrothermaceae > JBDRZD01. The sequence continues at coordinate 30,056 of CBFGJO010000008.1, forward strand.
TCCATTTATGCATGCAAAGCAAAAACTTTCACCAATTATACTCTTTAATCCTTCAATTGTCATATAAGTTAAAGAGTTGGTTTCTAAAATTTTTGCAACTTCCTCTTCTCGCTTATTATATGCAATGAGTTCTTCTTTTGTTGGTGTGTCAATTCCATAGAAACAAGAATATCTTATTGGAGGATATGTTATGCAAAGATGGACTTCCTTTGCTCCACACTCTTTTAGATACTTGATCATTCTCTTTGAAGTTGTTCCCCTTACTATACTATCGTCTATTAAAATTATTTTCTTCCCTTTTACATTTTTTTCAATTGGAGTTAATGTATAAAATACCTCTTTTTTTCTTATTTCTTCTGAAGGTTTTATAAAATTTCTTCCTCCATATCTATGTTTTTCAAGTACTTCTTTTAAATTTCCCTCTTTCCCAAAATACTCAGAAAATCCCTCTGCTGCTGCTCTTGATGTTTCAGGAACAGGTGAGATTATATAATCTTCAATTCTTAAATTTTTATTTTTTGATTCAAATATTTCAGCAAGTTTTTTCCCAAGTTTTTTTCTTATCTCAAAAATTTGTTCTCCTTTATATTTTGAAGTTGCCCTTGAAAAATAAACAAGTTCAAAGGAGCAAAATTTATATTCCCTTTTAAGAATTTCTTTTTTTAAGATATTTAAATTTTTATCAATCATGATTAAAGTTCCATTTTCAACTTCCTCTATATTTTTATATCCAAGTTTTTCAAGAGCAATTGTCTCTGATGCAAAACATACAGAATTTTCATCCTTTGCAATAAAAAGTGGTCTTACTCCATAAGGGTCCTTAAAAGCAATCAGAATATTTTCCTTTATAATTCCAAGCACCGAATAGGACCCTTTTAATTTTTCAAATACATTTTTTACTCCATTTTCAATCTTTTCAAATTCATTTTTTCCCTCTTTTATATATCCTTCTCCAAAGGCAAAAAGGATGCTTTCAAGATCTAATCCTGTTTTAAATTTTAAATTCTTTTTCTCATAATATTTTCTTATTTTTTCATCGTTATAAACATGCCCATTATGAACCATCGTAATGGATAAATTTTCAAGAGAAAGAGGTTGTGCTTCTTCTTTTGACTTTGTTGTAGGATACCTTGTTTGTCCAATGAATAAATTTCCTTTTATTTTTTTAATATTTTCTTTGTTTAAAACATTGTCAACACTTCCAAGCCCTTTTATAATTTCTCCATTTTCAAAATCCGAGAAATAAACTCCGCATGCATCCTGTCCCCTGTGCTGGAGCATTTCAAGACCTATGTAGGAAATCTCACCAAGATTTTCATTTTTATTTTTTGTAATAAATCCTATTATTCCACACATATTTTAATTATAAACTAAAAAAACTTTATAATAAAAACTAAAAAAGAAGGAGGAAAATTTGAAGAATTTAAGATGGAGAATATTTATAACGCTTGCAGTATTTATAATTGCTATTCTCTTTCTTATTCCTACAATCCAGTATTATACATTGCCTCCTGAGAAAGTGCAAAAGATGCCAAAAGAAAAGATAAATTCTTTAAGAAAAAGAGCCTTGCATCTCGGTCTTGATTTGATGGGTGGGATGCATCTTTTGCTTGAAGTAAAACATGACGCGCTTGAAAAGGAGAAGATAAGGGATGCAAGAGATAGGGTTATTGAAATAGTAAGGAACAGGATAGATGCATGGGGTGTATTTGAACCATCAATCCAGGCAATCGGGGATGCAAGGGTTTTGATTCAGCTTCCTGGTGTTATGGAAAGAGAAAGGGCAAGAGAACTAATAGGGAAAACTGCCCAACTAACATTTAATTTAGTTGCAGAGCCGGAAGAGATCCAGAATGTTTTTAATAGTATTGAAAAAAATTTGCAGAAGGAGTTAAAGGATACAACAGTTTCGCCATTTTTATCTCTTTTAAGATACGATAGGGGAGATATAGTTTTAAGAGAAGAACACTTTGATAGTCTTCAAAAATTAACTCATAAATATAAATCTTTTATTCCTGAAAAATACATAATTCTATGGGGAAGGATAGAAGAAAGAGGGGGAATAAAGATAAGACCGCTTTATCTTTTGAAAAAGACTCCTGAATTAACAGGTGAGTATATCGCAGATGCAAGACATACTGTATATCAGGGAGGAGATCCTTCCTTACAGGGAAGACCGATAGTGGAATTATCCTTTGATAAGAAAGGAACAATAATGTTTTCAAGGGTTACGGAACAAAATGTTGGGAAAAGACTCGCAATTGTTTTGGATAACGTTGTTCAATCCGCACCAGTTATAAGGGAAAGAATACCTGGTGGGAATGCAATGATTTCGGGAATGGAATCAATGGAAGAAGCAAAAGAACTTGCAATAGTTCTAAGGAGCGGTGCTTTACCTGCCCCTGTTGAAACTGTTGAGGAAAGAAGTGTAGGACCCCTTTTAGGTTCTGATTCCATAAAAAATGGAATAAGATCTGCAATTGTTGGTGGTATAATTGTTATGCTATTTATGAATATTTATTATTTAATAGGTGGACTTATAGCAAATTTTGCTCTAATTTTAAATTTGATATTTGTTCTTGCGCTTCTTGCTACTTTCAGAGGAACCTTAACACTACCTGGAATTGCTGGAATAGTTCTTGTAATTGGTATGGCTGTTGATGCAAATGTACTCATATTTGAAAGATTGAGAGAGGAAATTGGTTTTGGTAAATCTTTAAAATCAGCAGTTGATACAGGTTATGGAAGGGCATTTATTACAATCCTTGATGCTAATTTAACGACAATAATAGCAGCCCTTGTTTTGCTATGGTTTGGAACAGGACCGATAAGAGGATTTGGACTAACTCTTTCTCTTGGAATAATTTGTTCATTCTTCACAGCGGTGTTTATTACAAAGATATTTTTTGATTATATGGTTAATGTAAAAAAAGTTAAAAAAATATATTTGTAAAGGAGTAAAAATGAGATTTTTTAAAACTACTAATATAGATTTCCTTGGGAAAAGATTTTTTACCTATACAATATCTTTTCTTCTTGTTTTTTCAAGCATTCTCCTTATCCTTATAAAAGGACTAAAATACGGTATTGACTTTACAGGTGGAACAATTGTTCAGATAAAATTTCAAAAAATAATTTCACCTGATAAATTGAGGAATGAAATCATGAAATTGGGAATAAAAAGTAGCGAGATACAAAAATATGGTTCTGAAAGGGAATACTTAATAAAATATTCTGAAAGGATTGACCCTGATGAGATTATAGATGTTTTAAAAAAAAGTCTGGATAATGAAGTTATTATTGAAAGGGCAGAAAATGTTGGACCAAGGGTTGGTAAAGAACTCCAATATAAGGCTTTAGAAGCAATCCTTATTGGGATGGTTTTAATGCTTGTCTATATCGCTTTAAGATTTAATTTTAAATTTGGAGTTGCATCAGTTATTGCACTTTTCCATGATGTTATAATAACGCTTGGTATTATGGTTTTACTTGGAAGGGAAATTACAATACCATTAATTGCTGCATTTTTAACAATAGTTGGTTACTCAATAAACGATTCAATAATTGTTTCAGATAGAATAAGAGAAAATCTGAAAAAAATGAAAGGAAGTTTTTTGGAAATCGCAAATAAAAGCATAAATCAAACCCTATCAAGAACAATTTTAACATCAGGAACTACTTTAATGGTAGTTATTTCTCTCCTTTTACTTGGTGGCCCTGTTTTAAGGGATTTTTCTTTAGCCCTTTTTATAGGATTTATTGTTGGAACCTATTCATCAATTTTTATTGTTGCAGCACTTGTTTGTGACTGGGAAAGAAAAAAGAAGAGGGGATGATGTTTGATTTTATAATTTTTGATCCTGATAAAACTATAAAAAAAGCAGAAGAGTTTAAAAATGCAGGTAGACCTGATAAGGCTTTAATTTTAATTTTAAAAGCTTTGAAGTCCCATCCCGAGCATCCTTTTTTGAATTTGAAAGCCTTTGAATATTCTCTTTATGCAGGGAAAGAAAGAGATAGTTTTATATATTTTCAAAAGGCTATAAAGAGTAAGGAGGTAAAAAATGAGGCAGAGAGAATCCTTATTGAAAATCTTTCAAGAAGGGGTTTAGAAAAGCACAGGGAACATTATTTTGAAATACTTGTTGAGGAATTTAAAGTAAAAGAGGCAAAGGAATTTTTTAAGAATCTTGATAAAAAAGAAATAGAAAGTATAAGAGAAAGGTACAAAAAATTTGTTGATGATATATATAAAAAGGAAATTGAAAAGCCTACAAGGGGACTTTTAAGAGGATTATTAATACTTTCAATAATTGAATGGGAATATGGGAATTATGAAGAATCAAGAGAAGCCTTAAAAGAATCTTACAGACTTTTTCCAGAAGCAAGGGATGAAATAATAGAAGTTATTGAAGAGGAAACAAAATATGGTAAAAATAGAATATTTGCAAACTTTATAATAGGTGAACTCTTTTATCTTTTTGAGGATGAGAAAAAAGGCGTTTTGATTCTTGAAAGGGTTTTAGAACAGGCTGAAACTTATTTAGAAAAAATAAAAGAAATATTTATAGAAAAAATCCCTGAGACAAAAGAAGGCAAAAAATTTTATATTAGAATTCTTTTAAGAGAAAAAAATTATAAGGACCTTTTATCATTTCTTGAAGGAATTGAAATAGAAGAAATCAAAAACTTTCTTGATAAAATTGAAATAGAAAGACTATTCCTTGAAAAGGAAATCTTAAGGAAATACATAGATTATTTTAAAAAATCTGGTTTAAAATTTAAAATAATAGATATTCTTCATTTTGCTTCAAAAAACTTCCCTGAAACTCTTTATGAACTCCTTGATGATGCTAAGGAAATAATAAAGGAAAAGCCAGAGGAAGATGCCCTGAGAAAGTTTATTGAAAGTTTAAAAGATGTAAAAGAAAAAGGAGATATAATTGAAAATATATCCAGGGATAAACCTGAAATTTTGAACTTGCAAAGTTTTTCAGATGTAATGAACGAAGTTATTGAAGAAATTCCAGAGGATAAAAGACTCCTTGAGATATTTGCTCTTTCTTTATTTAAAGCAAAAAAGTTTGAGGAGGGGCTAATAGTTTCAAGTTATATCCTTAGAAATTTTAAAGAAGATTTATCTTTTGAACTCGGCTCTTTTATTGAGGAGAATAAAGAATTTCTTTTATATTATCCTCTTTTTTATGAAGTTATGTATGAAATTTCTCTCTCCAATAAAAAAGAGGGAGAAGAAATTTTACTTAATTATTTTAAGAATTTTCCAGATTTAAAAAATGAAATAATTATTTTTCTTGAAGAGCTTGGTGAAAGAAAAAAAGAGTGTATAGAGAAAATTTTAGAGGATATAAAATATGTGAGTGAAAAAGAAGAAATTGATGAAAATATTCTTAATATTTTAAAGGCTGAACTATTTATTAAAAAAGGTTATTTTAAAGATGCGGAAAATTATTATTATAAAGCATTTAAGAATGGAATAAAATGGATAAGAAAAAGGGTTTTTGAACTTGATGATAAAATTTCTTCACCTTATATAAAATTTCTAAAAGGTAAAATTCTTATTGAAGATGGAAAAATAGAAGAAGGCTCTTCCCATTTAATTTTTGCTTTAAGAGAAGAGCCTCTTATTTTAAAAGATGTAGCAGCCTTTTTAAGAAACAAGATGGAAAAAGAAAAAAATGTTTATTTGGGAATACCCTATCTTGAAATTTTGATAATGCAGAAATATTATGAGGCTGCTTTAAAATTTGCTGAAAAACTTCTTGAAATAAAAGATAGAAATATAAAGGGTGAAATTCTTTCTCTTTATGCGCAAGCCCTTTGGGAAACAGGAAATGTAAAGGAAGCAAAGGAGGTGATAAAAAAACTTTTTGCTGAAAAATACATATTCAGTCCTAAAAGTATTATAAGGTTTTTTGAAGAAAAAATAAATAAAGGGGAAGAGGATGCTTTTATATACCAAGCACTTGGAACATTATACCTTTTAGAAGGTAAACCCTCTAAAACAGCAATGTCTTACCTTAGGTTAGCTTTTCTTAATCCTTCACTTTCTGATAGAATAAAAAATATGCTTATAGGAATAGAATCTCAATTTCCAGAAGATGTTGGTGTAAAAATTGCTAAAGCAGGCATTAAGATTATTTCTGGAAAAGAAATGGAGGGATATGAGGAAATTGAAAATACTATTGAGAAATTTAAAGAAATTTTAGAGCTCGCAGAGTTTTTTAATTTTCTGGATAAACAGGAAAAACCTTACGCACTCTTTTTAAAAGCTTTAATCTCTTTTCATAAGAAAGAACAAGATTATATTAAATATCTCAAAAAATTTATGTTTCCTGAAGAGATCCCTGATTATTTAAGAAAAAAAATCATAAATTTACTTGAAGGAGGTATAAAAGAGGGGCTTTCTTTATGGGAATCAATGCTATTTCTTTTTAAAATTTATCTTTATTTAGGGAGAAAGGAAAAAATAATGGAATATATTAAAAATTATGGTATTCCAGAAGATAAGGAAATTCTAAAAGAGTTCAGGAAAATTTTTATTGAACTTGAAGAAGATTATAAGGAGGAAAAATCTTACAACTTTTTCTTAGGTATATTACTTTTGAGACTTGGGGATAAAAGGGGCTTTTTCTTTCTTGAAAAAAGTTTGCCAGATTTAAAAGATAAAATATATGAAATTTTTGAAGAGATTAAAAATTATGAGGGAAGTGAAACTATACTTTTAAAAGTTTCTTCCCTTAAAAAGGATGTGGCAAGGTTTAAGGAGATATTTTTAAAATTGCCTTATGATTATATAATTCAGAATGAAGATTATTTGATAAACCTTTTGGAGGAATTGCCTTATGAAAAAGAAATTTATAAAATAATATGGGGTTTTCTTTTAAAAGAAAAAAGAAGGAGTATAATTAGAATTTTTGATAAAATCATGAAAGAGGAAAAAGAAACTCGCGAGAAAATAAAGTATTATCTTTCTTTAAAAAATGATTTTAAAATTGAAGGAGACGAATTTTATAAAATACTTATAGAGAATTCAGATAAAAAAGAAATTGCTCTTTTATGGGATGAAGTTTATGATGATTTTATGAAGAGGATAAGATACAGGGAGGAAATAGGGATTAAAAATGAGGAGGAAGCCCTTTTTGTTTCGCACCTCTATGAGAAAAAAGGTAAGATAATGCAAGCCTTAGAAATTTTAGAGAGTTTTAAAAAAAGAAAAGGGAAAAGTGAAAGGGTTTTAAAAAGGGTAAACTATTTAAGAAAAAAGTTATATGAGAAACCACTTATTTTGAAAATAGAGGTTTTAAAATGAAAATGTGTCCTATTCTTTCAACTGTTATTTTTGAAGAAAAAGAAGGTAAAAAAATTCCGAAGATTTACGAAATTCCCTGTGCTCTGGAAAAATGCTCTTTTTGGAATAAAGATGTGTGCACATTTATGGACAGAAGTTCACTCAACTTAATAAGCACAAAAATAGTTTCCTCTATTGAAAAAAATATTCAGGATTTAAGAGGTGAGTTTTTGCTTTTAAAAGAAGAGACTCAAAAACATGATAAGGAATATTTAAGTAGAGTAAATGAAATTCTACTAAAATTTGAAAAAGTAATTGATGAAATAAAAAATATAAGTGAAGATTTTAAAAATAGAGTTTCTTATTATGAAAAACTCTTCCAAGAAATAAGGTTTTCAACAATATATGAAAAAATAATTTTTTTATTATCAAGGGGTGAATATGAGCTGGCTTATGAAGAAGTGAGTAAAATAGAAGAGGATAAAAAAGATTTATCTTTTAAGATTCTTGAAGGAGTTATATTATTTAAAAAAGGTGAAAAAGAAAAGGCTAAAGAAATTTTTGAAGACTTAATAGAAAAAGGAGTTTCTTCAAAAGAAGTTTATAATAATCTTGGGGTAATCTATTATGAAGAGGGTAAGTATGAAAAGGCAACCCAGATATTTGAGAAGGGATTAAAATTTTCAAGAGATTTTCCTGAAATTCTATATCATCTTGGGCTTGCTTATTATAAAAGTGGGGAAATAGAAAAAGCTTTTGAAACCTTTGAAAAAGTCCTTGAGATTGACCCTGATTTTATAGAAGCAAAGGAAGCCCTTGAAAAATACAGAGAGGGAAGGTGAACATAGAGTTTATTGGAATAGGTGAAGGTAAAATTGTAAATGGAAAGAAAAAATTAGGAGCAATTGGAATTGGTTCTTGTGTTGTAATAGTTATTTATGATAAAAATAAAAAAATAGGTGGCTTTGCCCATCCAATGCTTCCAAGACCAAAAGAAGATAATCCTTCAAATCCTTATAAATTTGTGAATACTGCAATATATAAACTATTGGAGGGAATGGAAAAAATGGGTTCAAAAAGGGAAGATATGGTTGCAAAGATTGTAGGGGGGGCAAGAATTTTTACAATACCTGGTTTTAAAGCACCCTGGAGTGTTGGTGAAAGAAATATTCTTGAAGCAAGAAAAGTTTTAAAGGAACTCGGGATAAAAATAGTGGGTGAGGATGTTGGAATGGATTATGGAAGGAGTGTAGAATTTGATGCTGAAACAGGTGAAGTTCTTGTGACCTCTTATAAAACAGATCCAAAAATAATTTGAAAAGATTTAAAATTGTATTTCTTGGTTGTCCAAAGAATTTTGTTGATACTGAGCATCTATTTGGCTCTCTTTTAGAAAAAGGTTTTAAATACGCAGAGGAAGGAGACCATGTTTTTATTCAAACATGTGCGTTCATAAAACCTGCAATAGAGGAAAGTATCAAGGTGATTAAAGAATATATAAAGAAAAAGAGGGAAGGAAAAATAAAGTTTATAGGTGTTGGGGGTTGCCTGCCCTTAAGATTTAAAAATAAAATTAAAAAAATTTTTCCTGAAATTGACCTTCTAATAAAAAACTTAAATAAAAATGATGTTATCCCATCTTCTCCCAGATTATTACTTACAAGAGGTTTCTCTTATGTAAAGATATCAGAAGGCTGTAATGAGAAATGCTCTTTCTGTGTGATTCCTGAAATAAGAGGTAATTTAAGAAGCAGAAAAATTGAGGATATATTAAGTGAAATTAAATTTTTAATAAATATGGGTTTTAAAGAGATAATTCTCGTTTCTCAATCAACCGGGCAGTATGGAATAGATTTATATAAAAAGTTTTATTTTAAAAATCTTTTGAAAGAAATTGAAAAAATAAAAGGGGATTTCTGGGTAAGGATAATGTATATGCATCCAGCAGATGTTGATAAAGAAATTATTGAAACAATTAAAAATTCTGAGAAAATTGTAAGATATATGGATATACCGATTCAGCATTTTTCTGAAAATGTTTTGAAGAAAATGAGAAGAAGGGGTGGCAAGAGAAAAGTTTTGAATGCTCTTGAGCTTATAAGAAACAATTTTTCTGATGATTTTTATATAAGAACTGAGGTAATGGTTGGCTTTCCTTTTGAAACTGATAAAGATTTTGACCAGCTTTTAAACGGTTTAAAATATTATAAGATAAATAGAATTGCAATTTTTAAATATCATGATGAAAAAAAATTAAAAAAAAGAATCCCTGAAAAATTTCTTCAAGAGAGATTTGAAGAGGCTCAAAAACTTGCCAGAAAATTGATGAAAGAAAGTCAAGAAAAACTCATAAATAAAAATTTAAAAGTTTTAATAAGTGGCGAAGATAAAGGATTTTATAAAGGAAGAACTGAATTTGATGCTCCTGAAATTGATTTTGAAGTTTATGCAAAAAAAATTAATAAGATTGAAATCCCCCAGTTTTATACTTTAAAAATAAAAAATATGAAAAGAAATTTTGACCTTATAGGGGTTATGATAAGATAAATCACTTAGGGCTTTCTTTAGGTTCAAATGAAGGAAATAGATTTTATTATATAATCAAGGGTATTTTAGAATTAAAAAAATTTTTAAAGAATTTAAAATATTCAGGGATCTATCTAACAAAACCATGGGGGATAAGAAAGCAGAGAGAATATTTAAATATATTTGTGACAGGTTATACTGATTTAACCCCTTATACTCTATTAGAAAAAATAATGGAGATAGAAAAAAAATATGGAAGGGAAAGAAAATATAAATTTTCTCCAAGAACACTTGATATAGATATAATATTTTATGAAGATCTTGTTTTAAATGATAAAAAATTAAAAATACCACATCCTCTTATGCATAAAAGGGGTTTTGTTTTGCTTCCTATGAAGGAAGTTTTAGATGAATGGATTCATCCTGTTTTTAAAATAAAACTTTCTGAAATTATAATTAATGACTATCAAAAAGAAGTAAAAAAAGTTATTCAAAGGGAGGCATTAAGGATATGAAAATTATAAAAAATCCTTATGAAATGCAAAAGTTAGCAGAAGAAAAAAGGAAAGAGGGTAAAATAATAGGGTTTGTCCCGACAATGGGTGCATTACATGAAGCACATCTTGAACTTATAAGGAAAGCAAGGAAAAAAAGTGATTTCGTTGTTGTAAGTATCTTTGTAAATCCAATCCAGTTTGGAGAAAAAGAAGATTATAAGGAATACCCAAGAGATGAAGAAAAAGATATTGAAAAATGCAAAAATGAGAAGGTTGATGTAGTATTCATTCCAGATGTACAGGATATGTATGAAGAAAATTTTTCAACATATGTAGAGGTTAAGAATTTAACAAAAACTCTCTGTGGTAAATATAGACCAGGGCATTTCAAGGGTGTGACAACTGTGGTTGCTAAACTTTTTAACATTGTTAAACCTCATCTTGCTTTCTTTGGATGGAAGGATGCCCAGCAACTTCTTGTGGTTAAGAGAATGGTTAAAGACTTAAATTTTGATATAGAGATAATAGGAGTTGAAACTGTTAGAGAGAAAGATGGACTTGCTTTAAGTTCAAGAAATCTTTATCTAAACGAAGAAGAGAGAAAAGAAGCTCCTTGTCTTTATAAAGCACTTTTATATGGTAAAGAACTTATAGAAAAAGGTGAAAGGGATGCAAAAAAAATAAAAAAAGAAATAGAAAAATTTATAAATAAAAATGCTAAAAGAGCAAAAATTCAATATGTTGAGATTGCTTCCATGGAGGATTTGAAACCTTTAAAGAAGATAAAAGGCAATGTAATTATTGCTCTTGCTGTTTTTTTTGGAAAGGCTCGCCTCATTGATAATATAAGATTAAAAGTTGATTGATTTTATATTTTCAATTTTTATTATTTTTTTCTTATTTAAAGGATTTGT
>CBFGJO010000009.1:0-41226 GCA_965649125.1 Caldifarciminota bacterium
TGTATAGATTTCGCTATGGCGTGCTGTACCCAGAGGGACAAGATTTTGATAAACAGAAAAAGTATTTCCATTGTCATGGGAATGCCTTTCAAAAATATAGTCTGCTAAAAAACTTGCCCAGTCATCCCAGGCAATATAAACAGAAGAACCAGAAACACTCATTGTAGAAGTGTGAGAATGATGGTTATCAGGAGGGGAGATAACAAATGGGCCTTCCCAGGTATTCCCTTTATCAGGTGAACGGAAATAAAAAATTTCACAAGTTTGTAATTCACCAATAGCAGTTATATGTAAATAAGGAGAAGAAACTGCTATTCTCTCACCGCCCATAGTAGAATCAATCTGTTGTGGTAAACTCCAGGTAATCCCTCCATCAAAACTTTTTATTATAAAAAATTTTAATTGCATACTACCTCCTATAATAAATAAAGTATCTTTTATATTTACTATACGAGGATATCCTCCTGGTGCTATAATTTTCCTTGGATTCTCCCATGTATTACCACCATCAAGACTTCTTATATACATTATTGAATCGCTCTGTCTACAGTGATAAACCACATGCACTTTATTTCCCCAGCAGGTTATCCAGGGCATGCTTGCATCATCAGGGTCATCAATTGTTAAATTTTTTGGGCCTTCCCATGTTCCCCCTTTATCTATTGACCGCATATAAAGTATCTCTTCCGGAGGAACACTCTCATCCCAGACAAGATGGATTGTATCACCCCATACTGCTGCCCTTACATAGAGGGGAGCTGTAGTATCACCTGAAATCCTGACTTCGGGTTCCCATTGAATCTGCGAATAAAGAAATGAAATTGTTATTAAACATGATAAAATTATTTTTTTCATGTTAGTTATTATAAAGCAAATTTATTCATTATTTCAAAATTGTAACTTTACGGTTAAAAATCAATTCACCTGTTTTAAGTTTTATAAAATATATTCCTCGCTTAATTTCCTCTTTTGTTTCAATCTCAAATTTATAATACCCCTTTTCCTGTAAGCCTTTATAAATATTTTTTATAAGGTTGCCGGAAAGATTATAAAGATCAAGAGTTACCCTGCTTTGTTTTTCTAATATATACTTTATGATTATTGAGTTAGAAAAAGGAGAATAATATGCTTCAAAAGATAAAACTGGATATTGAGAAAATTTCTTTGAAGATGGCAAAGATTCATGTATATCAATAGGAGGACATATATCCGAAATTGAAAGTAAAACAGATGAGGTCTCTGGTTCAATTCCATAAAAAGGTATTGAAATGGATAGTATAACAGGGCTAATCGGGGTTACAGAAACATCCGGAGAAGTTAGAGAAGGTGTACAATTCTGGAGATATTGACAATCAGGATATGAGCCAGTAGAATCAAGTTTTAATACAAGAAAATCATAACCGCCTGCACCAAATGAATAAGTCCTTCCTGCTAAAATATATCCTCCATCAGGTGTTTCCTGAATACTATAAGGATACTCGTGAGTCGCTCCTCCAAATGTTTTTGCCCAAACTAAATTCCCCTCAACATTAAGCTTTAATATAAGAATATCCCACCCACCTGCACCAAATGAAGAAGTATATCCTGCTAAAATATATCCCCCATCAGAGGTTTGCTGAATGCTACGAACATACTCATAATTTGCCCCTCCAAATGTTTTTGCCCATTCAAGATTACCCTGGGAATCAAGTTTTAATACAAGAATATCATAAATACCTGCACCAAATGAATAAGTGTATCCCGCTAAAATATACCCTCCATCAAGTGTCTCCTGAATACAATAAGCATAATCCTCATTACTCCCTCCAAATGTTTTTGCCCACCGGAAACCACCATAAGAATTAATCTTTAATACAAGAATATCAGCATTGCCTGCACCGTATGAATAAGTATATCCTCCTAAAATATATCCTCCATCAGGTGTCGGCTGGATACTATAAGCATAATCATAACTGTTTCCCTTATATATTTTTGCCCAGACTACCTTCCCCTGTATATCAAGTTTTATTACAAGAATATTGGACATACCTGGATATGAAAAAGTATATCCTGCTAAAATATATCCTCCATCAGGTCTCTGCTGGATACTATAACCATAATCGTCATAATTTCCTCCAAACGTTTTTGCCCAGTATAAATAGCCAGAACCGCTGAGTCTTGCTACAAGAACATCATAACCACCTCCACCAAATGAATGAGTAGATCCTGTCAAAACATATCCTCTATTGATTGTATGCTCAATACAATAAGCATGATCCCAGTCGCTTCCACCATATGTTTTAGCAAAAATATTTGAAGCATAAAGAAAAGAGGGAGAAAAAATGAAGAGTACCCATATTATTCTCATAAAAAATTTACACATTCTTGAATTGTAATTCATACAATTTTTTATAAAGTGATGACCTTTCAAGTAATTCATCATGCTTTCCAGTATCTTTTATTTCACCATTATCAAGTAAAACAATTCTATCTGCATTCAAAACGGTATTCAATCTATGGGCAATTATAAATGTTATTCTATCCTTTTCAAGTTTTTCAAGCGCTTTTTGAATTTTACTTTCTGTTTCTGAATCAATCTGTGAAGTTGCCTCATCAAGTATTATTATGATTGGTGATTTTAAAAATGCTCTCGCAATCGCTATCCTCTGTTTTTCACCCCCGGAAATTTTTGAACCCATTTCCCCGATTTTTGTATGAAGACCATAAGGTAAAGATTTTATAAAATCTGAGAGCGCAGCATTTTCTACTGCTTTCAAAACTTCTTCCTCTTTCGCATCTTCTTTACCATAAGTAATGTTTTCATAAAGGGTTCCTGAAAAAAGGAAAACCTCCTGGGGAACCACCCCTATTCTTTTCCTCATTTCTTTAATGTTTAATTCCCTTATCTCTTTATCATCAAAAAATATTTTCCCTTTTGTTGGAAAATAAAACCCTAAAAGAAGTTTCATAAGGGTTGATTTTCCTGCACCGGATGGCCCAACAAGTGCTATCTTTTCATAAGGTTTAACATCTAAATTTATGTTTTTTAAAGCATACTTTTTTTCATCATAACTAAAATACACATTCTCAAACCTTATCCCTTTTTCTATCTTTTTGATTATATGGATACCACATATTTCTTCTTCTTTTTCATCAATTATCTCTTTTATTCTCGTTATCCCGGCAAGTCCTTGCTGTATATTTCCCCAGGCACTGGCAATGGCTTTAAAAGGTTGAAGTAAGGAAACAGCACCAATTATAAACACGATAAATTTTTCAGGAGTTAATTTTCTGTCTATAAAGATTAATTTTCCACCGTATAAAAAGATAAATATTGCAATCAATGAAACCAGAAACTCTGTTAAAGAAGGTGTTAAATGCCTCAGATTCTCAAATCTTAGCATTTTTTTAAAATATTCACCTGTGATCTTTTTAAACTCTCTTACCTCTCTTTCCTCAGAAGTAAATGCCTTTATCGTATTTATCCCTATAACCCTTTCAACAACAAATGCACCTATTTTCCCCATTTCAACCTGGAATCTCTTTGCCCTTCTTTTCAAAGAATCACCAATTTTTTTAATAAGCAAAAAAACTAATGGAACAAATGTTAAAGAAAATATTGAAAGGGAAGGAGATGCCCAGAAGATTATGAATAAATAGGCAACTATGAGCATCAAATCCTTTATTATTAAAAGCCATCCATCACTCAAAGCATATTTTATAAAAAGGATATCATGGGTAAACCTTGAAGCAATTTCACCAGTCTTTTTATTTAGAAAAAAAGAGATTGGCAAATTCATCATTTTTGAAAAAATTAAATCCCTTATATCTTTCAAAATTCTTTCCTGAATTAAAACATTCAAAATTTTTGATAAGTATTCAAAAAATGCTTTTAAGAAAAATAAAATTAAAATAATTATGCCCATTTTTAATAAAGTATGGATTCCGGATTTCCCTGAAATGAGATAAATGCCTATAGCATGAAATATTTTATCAAGGATAAAATTTGCTTTTGGTGGAGGCTCATTAAAAAATATTACCCTTAAAAAGGGAAATAGTATCCCTATACCAATTCCTTGAAATATAGAAAAAAATAATGTGGAAATTATAAAAAGAATAAATAAAAAAAGGTTTTTTTTAAAAAAGGGGAAAAGAAATACATAATTCTTCATTGAATTTTTCTTTCTTTAAAACTTGGGATACCCATCTCTTCTCTTAATTTTTGAACAGTTCTTCTCTTTATTTTTATTCCATCTGCAATAAGCAACTCTTCTATTTTTTTATCGCTTAAAGGCTTATTTTTATCTTCATTTTCTATCAATTTTTTAATAATCTCCTTTATCTCTTCCCTTGAAATTCTTCCACTCTTACATTTTATTCCACCGGGAAAGAAAAATTTCAGTTCAAAAATTCCTCTTGGTGTATCTATATATTTTTTTGAAATGATTTTGTGAAATGTTGAAGTTTTTATCCCCATTTTCTCTGCTGCCTCAACCTGTGTTATTGGAAATATCCTATCTGTCTTTCCTTCAAAGAAATCTTTATTATTCTCTATTATGAACTCACTTATCTTTCTTAAATTCTCTCTTCTTTGCACGATCGCCTTGAATATATCAATTGCCTTTAAAAGATGCTTCCTTATAATATCCTTTTCACTTTTTGAAATATCCTTTGATTTTAATACCTCTAAATATTTTCTGTTTAACTTTATTTTTGGTAAATCACTTTCTTCAATAATTGGTATGAATTTGCCCTCCCTTTTTAAAATTTTTATATCAGGATATATGTAAGAAATATTTTCCGGAAGATATTTCAAAGCAGGTGCAAGGGTAATATGTTTTAATATTTCCTCAATTTCTTTTTTCTTTTCTAAATCTTTTTTCTCCTTGCATACATTTTCAACATATTCAATAATTTTTTTGATCCTCTCCTTTTCTTCCCCTCTTTCCTCCAGTTGAATTCTTATACATTCAATTACATCTTTTGCACCTATTCCAAGAGGATCAAATCTTGTGAACTTTTTCCTTACCTCTTCAAACTTATTTATTCCAACACCTGCAATTTCAGCAAGTTCTTCAGGTTTTTTACTCAAATATCCATTCTCATCAAGATTTTCAAGAATAGTATAAGCAATCTTCTTATCTATTTCCTTATCAAAAACAGATTCAATTTGATACTGTAATCTTTCGTATAAAGAAGGTGGTGGAGCAGGTAAAAGATCAACCCTTTCTGGCTCATCGTATTCATAATAATCTGGAGTACAGGAAATATCATCCTTAAATCCTTCAATGAACTCATCCAGTAAAAAATCTTCTCTTTCCTCCTCCTTTTCTTCTCCTTTTAAAGATTTTTCCTCAAGCACTAAATTGCTCTCTATCTCGCTCTTTAAAAATTCAAAAAGTTCAAGACGGGACATATGGTATATTTTTAAAAGAAGTGTCAAAAACGGGGTCTGTTTTAATTCAAGTTTTAAAATTTTATCAGGTATAATTTTTTTATCCTTCATAATTTAAACTTTTCCCCAAGATATATTCTCTTTGCCATTTCGTCATTCACAAGAAAATGAGATGTGCCCTCAAGAAGAACCTTACCTTCATAAATTATATAAGCCCTGTCAGTTATTTCAAGTGTTTCCCTAACATTATGGTCGGTTAGCAAGATTCCAATCCCCTGCTTTTTCAAATCCAGTATGATCCCCTGGATTTCCTCCCTTGTCTTCGGGTCTATCCCTGTAAATGGTTCATCTAAAAGAAGAAATTTTGGATTTAAAACGAGGCTCCTTGCTATTTCAACCCTTCTTCTTTCACCTCCTGAAAGACTGTAACCATATGAATTTCTTAAATGGGAAATTCCCATCTTCTCCATCACTTCTTCTGTTTTCTTTTTGCATTCCTTTTTATTAAATCCATTCATTTCAATAACACCATAAATATTATCATAAACCTTTAAACCTCTGAATATTGATGCTTCCTGAGGGAGATAACTTATCCCCATTCTTGCCCTTTTATACATTGGTAAATTTGTAATATCAATATCGTTTAAAAAAACTTTACCACTATTTGGCTTTATAACACCTATTATCATATAAAAAGTTGTTGTTTTTCCAGCACCATTTGGTCCTAAAAGACCAACTATTTCTCCTCTTTCTACCCTGATTGAAACCTCATTAACAACCTTTCTTTTTTTATATATCTTAACAAGTTTTTCAGTTCCTATTTTATCTTTCATCCTTCATTCTATTTAAAAATATAACCCCTTCAACCTTATCAAATCCTTTTAAAATTTCTATATTTCCTTCCTCATTAAAAAAACTTTCTATAATATAAGTATTAATTATAAGCTTTTCTTCTTTTTCTGTCAATATTTCAAGTAAGGAATTTTTCAAAATTCTACCCTTTTTAAGTTTTTTATCCTTAAATTGGAGTTCTATCTCTTCTCCTTTTGCATTCCCTTTTTCAAAATAAAAAACAGGGTTACCCTTTAAATAGGCAACCTCTTTTCTATCAACATAAATCAATGTATCACCTTCCCCCCTTTCTTTTTCACCTTCAATTTTAACTTCACCTGTAAAGTAAAGTGTATCAGGAGAAACTTCTATTTTCTTTCCATAAAGATTTATTTCTTTGTCATCAGAAATTACCTTAACTTTCTCTATAAAAGAAATATTCCCTCTTTTTTTCTTAAAATCATAAGTTGCTTCATTGCAGAAAACTTTCATATTTTCTTTCTCTATCAAAATTTTTCCTTTTGCAACTGCAAAATTTTTTTTTGTAAAATATTTTATATGATCAGCAGATATATTCTCTTCCTTCCCTTTAACCTTTACATTTTCAAAAAATTCTGCTTCCTCATTTAAGAAGTCATAATTTGCTCTTTTACAGGATATTTCTATTTCCTCCCCTTTTATAATTACATTACCATATATAAGTCCTGAATCAATTTGAGCACTTTTAAAAATTATTGCACTATCACCAGTTATAAATGTTTTACCATCATTTAAATTTATATTTCCTTTTGCAACAATTAAATCCATCCCTTTTTTTGGTATTATCTTTATAGAGTCTGCTTCATAAGAAAATTTACTGATTAATAAAATCAATAAGATCATTTCCCTTCCCCTTTTACCCTTCCCTTTATTATTATTTCTTTTAAATTCTTCCCTGTTATAAATCCTTTACCATAGGTAATATTATTTTCATGATAAAATATAACATCTCTATCAGATTTTGCAATTTTTAAACTATCTATCCAGATTATCTCTTCTGTAAAAAGGCTATCGTTTTCCTGTTTAAGTACCACATTTTTTCTTGCAAGGATATTTAAATTTTTTTTATTAATCCAGCCTGAATCTCCTCTTAATTCTCCAATTCTTACTCCATTTGAATCGTAAAAAATTACTTCAAAATTGTATAAAAATACCGAATCTTCTTTATCCAGAACATTTCTTGCAAAAAGTTCAAAAGATTTTTTCTCTCCCTTGCTTTCTATCAAATGAACTTTTTCAAAACCTGACTCTTTTTCCTCTTTTTTTTGAACTTCACCCTTTTTACAAAATTCAAAAATTATAAGAAAGATTAATACTATTTTTTGAATTTTTTCCATTTCCTTATGTATCCGAACCTATCATGAATCCAAGCCCATTGGGCAGGCTCTTTTTTTATCCATTCTTCAAAATTCTCAAAAACTTTTCTTGCATCAACTTCCTTTTTCCCTTCAAATTTAAAATCTTTTATATCAATTATATATTTATCCCCTTTTTTAAAAATACCCATTAAGATAACCTCTGGCTTTATTTTATACATAATTTTAAAAGGACCCTCTGGAACATATATCTTCTTTTTGAAAAAATCTATCTTTATACATTTACCTTTAAAACTCTGGTCTAAAAGGACACCTACACACTCCCCATTTTTTAAAGCCCTTATTATTTTTGCTGGTTCATTTCTATAAATCACATTTATTCCTTGTTTTTTTCTAAACCAGTTTATAACTTCATCAACCTCTTTTGTATAAACACGAGATGCAACAACATTTACAGGATAATTCTTCTTCTTAAAATAAATTGGTATCAATTCCCATAAACCGAGATGAAGGGTAAAAGCAAGAACACCTCTTTTTTTTTCAAACTTTCTTTCGAGTATTTCCTCCCCCTTTGTTAAAATAATATCCTTTATCTTTTCACCATCTTTATGAACTAATAAAAAATCAAAACAAAATTCTGGTATTTTTTTAAAGTATTCTTTTAAAATCCCTTTTTCAAAACGAGCAGTCTGGAGTGTCCAGATGCCTATTTTTCTTATTCTATTTAAAGAGAAATAAATGATAATTGAAAAAATTTTTAAAATATACCTTGTCAAAAAAAGTGGGATTTTATATAAAAAATTTATAAAAAAATTTATAAAAAAACTTATTATTTTTCTTTTTACTCTTTTCCTCATTAAATAACTCTTTCTCTCATAAGGTCATGAAGATGTATTATTCCTATTGGTTTTCTTTCATCATCAATCACTATAAGGGCTGTAATTCCATACTCCTCCATTTTTTTTGCTGCAATAATTGCAAGTGAATCCTTATCTATAACTTTTGGATTTCTTGTCATCACATCCTCTGCACAAAGGGAAAAAATGTCATCCCTCTTTTCAAGGAGCCTTCTTAAATCACCATCCGTTATAACTCCGATAAGTTCTCCTTTGTCATTAACCACAGAGGTAATTCCTCTTTTTGCAGTCATTTCAAGAATCACCTCTTTCATCTTCGCATTATACTTTACAATCGGGACATGTTTTTCTCCTGTAAGCATCATGTCTTTTACCTTTAACCAGAATTTTTTACCTATCTCACCACCAGGGTGAAGTGCAGCAAAATCTTCTGATTTAAATTCCTTTAAATTCATTAAGACCATAGCGATTGCATCACCAAGGGCAAGGGTCATCGTAGTGCTTACAGTTGGAGCCATATCAAATGGGCACGCCTCTTTATCAACCTTTATCTTTATAACAACATTGCTTTCTTTTGCAAGTTCAGAATTTTTATTTGAAGTAATCGCAATTATCGGAATGTTTCTTCTTTTTAAAAAAGAAATTATTGTTGCTATTTCATGGGTATTCCCGCTTTTTGAAATCGCTATAACTACATCCTTTTTACCAACAACACCAATATCTCCATGCAAGGATTCTGAAGGATGTAAATAAAGGGCAGGAGTCCCTGTTGAGGTTAATGTTGATGCAATCTTTTTGGCAATTATCCCGGATTTTCCAACCCCTGTAACTATAACCTTTCCTTCACATGAAAGGAGAAGTTTTATTGCCTCCAGAAAATTCTCATCTATACTTTCCATAAGATTTTTAAGACCCTCAATTTCAAGATTTATCACATCCTTTGCTATTTTGATTATTTTTTCTTCATCCATCTTTTAATTTTACCTCCTTTATTTTTGTATAAATTGGACCTTCTGGCCTTAAATCACTTTTAAAAAGAACTATTTTATTAGCCTTAAATTTATCATCAAACTTTTTCTTTTCAAAAGAAATTCCTTTTCTTTCTTTGATTCTTGCAACTGTAATATGGGGATGAAATTTTCTTTCCTCCCTTTCTATATTTACCTTTTCAGCCCTATCTTCAATAAAGTTAAAAATTTCTTCAATTTTTTCAGGAGGAGAAACCCCTATCCATAGAACTCTCGGATTTTTAAATCCAGGAAAACCACCAAGTTCGCCTAAACTCACTTCAAAACTTTTGAATTTATTCTGTATCTCATCAAGTATCTTTTCAATTTCTTTTATTTTCTCTTCTTTTATTTCACCAATAAATTTTAAAGTGATATGAAGATTTTCCTCTTCAACCCACTTCACTCCTTTTATCCTTTCCCTTTCATAATTAAAGGCATTGTATATCTTCTCCTTCAGTTCCTTTGGGATATCAATCGCAATGAAGGTTCTCAAAATTCTTCCTCCTCAGGATATTCTTCATATTCTTCATATTCCTCATATTCCTCATATATTGGTTTTTCCTCAACTTCTTCTTCCTCTTCCTCAAATATTCCCTGAATCGGAATTTCTTCTTCAACCATTTCGTCAACTTCTTGATAGAATTCTGCTCCACAATCAAGGCAAAAATAATAACCTCTATCTATTTCCTCTATATTCATAGATCCACATTCTGGACAGATCATTTTGCCCTCCTCTTTCTTAATTTTAAGTTTTTAAATTTAAACTAAAACACCTTTTAAGTCAAATAAATTAAAAATTTTAAGGTTTGAAAATTAAAGGATGGATATATTATAATTCAAATGTGAAAGATAAAAAATTTATATTGATAGGGGCAGGTGCATCCGGTATTTCTCTTTCTTATTTTTTACATAAAAATGGTGTCTCAAAAATAACAGTGTTTGAAAGGGAACTTCTGGGCTCTGGTTCAACTGGAAAATGTGTTGGGATTGTCTCAATTCAATTATGGAATGAAATTGATATAAAACTTGCAAGAAGGAGCATTGAAATATTTGAAGAGATTTCAAAAAAGTTTCCTCATTTTAAAATAAATAAAGATGGATTAATCAGCATTTCAAGAGAAGAAAAAGGTAAAAAATATCTTAAAAAGATATCAGAAATGTTAAAGGATGAAAAAATAGATTACGAGGTTTTTGAAGATGATGAAATAAAAAGATGCTTTCCTTTTATAAAAGATTACAAAAATGCTTTAGTTTTGAAAACATCCTCAGATCTTTATGCTGATCCAGGCATGTTCCTTTATTTTCTTTATTCTTATTTAAAAAAAGAAAATGTTGATTTCCGTCTTTTAAGAGAAGTTGAAGATTTCAAAGTAGTAAATAAAGAAATAAAAGGTATATGGGTAAGAGGAGTTTATTATCCAGGAGATATATTTACAGTATGTGGTGGAGTATGGACAAGAAAGATTCTTGAGAAACTTGACATAACTATCCCAATTTTACCTTATAGAACCCAGGTGGGAATGTTAAAGAAAAAATACAACTTAAAAATTCCAATAATTCATGATGTTGATAAAAAAATTTATATTAGAAAAGAAGGAGAAGATAAGTTTTTAATTGGTGATGGCACCGAACATAAAGAATCACCTCTTATTTATAATGAAACTCCTGATGAAAACTTTGTTTATGATGTTCTTCCAAAAACTGCTGAAATTCTTGAAAATTTTGAAGATGCCGAGTATATTGGTGGATGGGCTGGATTATGTGATGCAACCCCTGATAGACATCCAATCATTGGTAAAATTTGTGATTTTGAAAACCTTTATGTAATTTCGGGTTTTAATGGTTTCGGCTTTATGAGAATACCTGCAATCGCAGAGAACTTCTCTTTTTATTTATTGGAGAATAAAATGGAAATAGACTTATCTTCTTATTTTATTGATAGATTTAAAGAAAAGATAAACGATTTTGAAATAAAAGATGGATTTCTATTTATAGATTAAAAAACTTAAAGATAAATATTCTCAATTTCTCTAAAAAAGTTTTCTCTTTAACTTTTTTTTCAATTTCAATATATATTTTTCTTTTTCTTCCAACATATTTTTTAAATATACTTCCCTCTTCTTTTTCTATTTCAATCAAATAAGGTATATTTTCTGTTTTCCCCATAAATTCATCAGTATCTTTTAACTCTGAATTTACAAATATCTTACCTTTTGCCTTTATGTAAAATAATGAATCACGAAAATTATCTTTTATTATAATTTTTGAATTTCCTTTTGAAATATAAAAATCTTTAAGGAAGAATATGTTCTCATCTTCACATAAAATTCTATAAAGGTTAGGTGGAAAAGAACTTATCTTAATTTTTTCTTTATTATAAAAAGTAATCTCGTCAATTCTCACTTCAGGATTTTTAAATCCTTCCACTTTTAAATCTAAATCAGGAAAAGAAATTTTATAATAAACAAAGATTGAAAAAAATGTTGAAAATAATATTAAAAAGGAAATTAGAGAAATGAAAGCATATTTTCTCTTTCTTGTTTTAAAAGGAGTTTTTATCCCTTCTATTTCAGTTGATTCAATTTTTCCCAATGAACTAATGAATTTTTTAATTATCTCATTTGACCTTAAAATATCTCTTGGATTCAAAAGTTTCTCTATATCATCCATCATTTCCCTTGCACTCCTGTATCTTTTTTCTTTATCCCTTTCAAGTGCTTTTTTTATAATCCTTAAAATTCCCTTTTTACCTTTAATTTTTACCTTTGGTATTTTAAAATATCCCTTTTCTATCTTTAAAAGTATGCTTGTTGTATCTTCTCCTCTAAAAGGTTTTTCACCAAATACCATTTCATAAATTAAAATTCCCAGTGAAAAAAGGTCGGAAGCAGGAAGTATCTTTTCTCCTTTTACCTGTTCAGGAGATAAATAGTATGGTGTTCCTATTACAGTGCCGGGCTGTGTAATCTCCGGCATTTCTTCCCATTTTGCAACACCAAAATCCGTTAATTTAACAAATCCTTCCCTTGAAACCATAACATTTGAGGGTTTTATATCTCTATGAATTATGCCTTTTGAATGGGCATAATCAAGGGCTTTTAAAATCTCATAAGAAATTAAAAGGGCTATTTTTTCTTCTATTTTATTCTTAACTTCAAGAATTTTTAAAAGGTCAAAACCATCAATCCATTCAAAGGCATGAAATATTTTTTCTTTCTTTTCAAATGTTTCATAGATTTTTACAATATTTGGATGGTCAAGAAAGGCTGCGATTTTTGCCTCCCTTTTGAATCTCTCCATTATATTGTCAGGAAGATTTACATCCCCCTCTTTTAAAAAAATAAGCCTTTCAAAAGGTATTTGTAATGCCTTATACACTTTAAAAAAAGATGAAGTTTTTATCGTTTCAAGTATTTTATAGTTATTCACCTTCATACAGGGTTACCATATTCTTACCTTTCATTTTTGCCTTATACATTGCCCTATCTGCTTTTTCTATCGCCTCTTCAATTGACCCTGCATTTTCCGGAACCCCTGCTATCCCTATTGAAGTTGTTATTTTGATACCTGTTTTTTCATCTATATATTCTGTAAGTTCTTTTCTTAAATTTTCAGCAATACTTTTTGCTTCTTTTAAATCTGTATTTTTAAGAAAAATTAAAAATTCTTCCCCACCCCATCTTAAAGGGAAAAAATTGAAAAAATTTTTAATTAGAAAATCACCGATTGAATTTAAAAGAATGTCTCCCTTTTTATGCCCGTATAAATCATTAATTTTTTTAAAATTGTCTATATCTATAAATAAAATTGATAAAGGGAAAAACTCTTCACCCCAATTTTTTATCTCATCATCAAAAAATTTTCTTGAATAAAGACCCGTTAAACTGTCCCTGTATAAATAAATTTCAAACTCTTCCTTTTTGTCAAAGAAAATTGATTTAATCTCTTTTGTGTGTTCATCAATGACCCCGCTTTCCCCTATTTCTATTTCAAAACTACCTATCCCTATTTTATCATTCTTTTCAACTTTCGCAAATTTTATTCTTTTTCCATTTAAAAATGTCCCATTTTTACTTTCATTATCCTTTATAAATATATTGTCATTTTCTTTTTTTAAAATAGCATGCTTTCTTGAAACAGTTGGGTCAGAAAGGATTATATCACACCCTATCTCCCTTCCAATTAGAATCTCATCCTTTTCAAAAGGCAGATTCTTTACCAAAATTCCTTTCTTTTTAATTGTTATGTAAAGCATTCTTCATCTTTGATTTAAAAAATTTATATCTTAAAAGACCAATTAAAAGGATTAAAATTGAAAAAATAACGAATATAAAACCAAGTATGAAAGTGATAATTAAATTGAAAAATTTTATTAAAGAGCATCCAACAATAAAAAAGGCAAGAGATGTTCTTATATATGCAAGAAGCGTTCTTTCATTTGCCATAACTGTTCTTTGAAGTGCAAGATAATCTCTTATTTCCATTATTTAAAATTATAAAAACAAAAGAATATAAAAATCAATTTGCTTTATTTTGATTATATTTGTTAAAATTAATAATTATGAAAACAGTTTTTATCTTTGGTCTTGGGGAAATCGGGAAGATTGTTGCAAGAAATCTTATAAAAAAGGAAGGAGTAAAACTTGCGGGAGTGATTGATATTGACCCTGCTAAGGTTGGGAAATCGGTTTATGAGATTACAGGTATTGAAGAGTATAAAGATATTTATGTTGAAAAAGACGCTGAAAATGTTTTAAAAAGAAGAAAAAATGGTGTTGTAATACATCTCACTTCCTCTTATGTAAAAGATGTGATTGATCAATATCTTTTAATCCTTGATATTGGACATCATATAATCACAACAACAGAGGAGATGACAGACCCATATTTGAAAAATCCTCAACTTGCAGAAAAAATCTCTGAGGCGGCAAATAAAAAGAAAAAAACTGTTGTTCCAACAGGTGTTAATCCAGGTTTTGCAATGGATCTATTGCCTGTAATTTTTTCAGGAGTATTTGAAGAAATAAAAGAAATAAGGGTTGAAAGAATAAACAATGCAAGTAAAAGAAGATATCCGCTCCAGAAAAAAATCGGTTCAGGGCTTAACCCTTATGAATTTAAGGAGAAATGGGAAAAAAGGGAAATAGGACATGTCGGGCTTTTAGAATCCGGATCAATAATTGCAAGGACACTTAAATTAAAAATTAAAAGGATTGAAGAGGTATGTAATCCAAAGATCGCAAAAAATTATATAAAAACTGATTTCTTTGAAGTGCATCCTGGTTATGTATGCGGGATTCTCCATGAAGTTAAAATAGAAACAGAAGAAGATATAAAAATAAACCTCTTTCTTGAAATGAGTCTTGATGCTGAAAACCCAAGAGATACAATTTATATTGAGGGGAAACCTTCCTTAAAATTAGAAATCCCTGGCGGTTTACCCGGTGATGAATCAACTGCCTCTATTGCAACAAACTGGATAGATAAGATATTTGAGTTAAAGCCAGGACTCTGGACAATTGATAAACTCTATTTGAATCATTATTTTAAGAAAACTTAATGTTCTCTTTATTTACCGATTATGATATTTATTTATTCAAAAAAGGTGTTCACTATAAACTTTATCAAAAATTTGGTGCTCATGTAATAAAATTAAATGATAAACACATAACATATTTTTCTGTATGGGCACCAAATGCAGAAAGGGTTTCTGTTGTTGGTGATTTTAACAACTGGGATCCTGAAAAAAATCCTTTATTTGTAAGATGGGATGGTTCAGGAATATGGGAAGGAATAGTTGAAAAGGATTTAACAGGTTCTCTTTATAAATTCTTTATAGTTTCAAAATACAATGGCTACAGCGCGTATAAATCTGACCCTTTTGGCTTTTATTTTGAAAAACCTCCAGGGAACGCATCATGTGTATGGAAATGGAATTATGAATTTTCTGATGAGAAATGGATGAAGGAAAGAAAAAAATTCAACTCTTTAGATTCACCGATTTCAATATATGAAGTTCATATTGGTTCTTTTAAAAGGAAAAATGGAGAATTTTTAAATTACAGGGAGATTGCCCATATTTTATGTGAGCATGTTAAACAGCTCGGATTTACCCATGTTGAATTCTTACCGGTTATGGAGCACCCCTTTTATGGCTCATGGGGATATTTAATAACAGGATATTTTGCTCCAACATCAAGATATGGAAATCCTGATGATTTTATGTATCTTGTGGATTACCTTCATAAAAATAATATTGGTGTAATCTTAGATTGGGTTCCCTCACATTTTTCAAAGGATGATTTTTCGCTTGCATTTTTTGACGGAACACATCTATACGAACACCAAGATCCAAGAAAGGGCAGGCATCCTGACTGGGATAGTCTGATATTCAATTATGGAAGATATGAGGTAAGGGCTTTTCTAATTTCAAGTGCCTGTTTCTGGCTTGATAAATACCATGCTGATGGATTACGGGTTGATGCGGTTGCATCAATGCTTTACCTTGATTATTCAAGAAAGGAAGGGGAATGGATACCGAATATTTATGGAGGAAGAGAAAATCTTGAAGCAATTGAATTTTTAAAAGAATTAAACACATATATTTATAAAGAGTTTGAAGGAATACAGATGATAGCAGAAGAATCAACTGCATGGCCAGGTGTTTCAAGACCCTGTTATTTAGGAGGGTTAGGTTTTGGAATGAAATGGAATATGGGATGGATGCACGATACATTATTTTATTTTTCAAAAGACCCTGTTTATAGAAAATATCATCATAATCAAATAACATTCAGTATATGGTATGCCTTTTCAGAAAACTTCATCCTGCCCTTATCCCATGATGAGGTTGTTCATGGAAAGGGTTCTCTTTTATCAAAGATGCCAGGGGATGAGTGGCAAAAATTTGCAAATTTAAGACTTTTATATGGATATACTTTCTCTCACCCCGGGAAAAAACTTCTTTTTATGGGAAATGAACTGGGTGACCTGCGAGAATGGAACCATGAAAGTGAATTAAATTTTGGTTTATTGAACAATCATTTAAACAGAGGGCTCTTTGAATGGGTAAAAACCCTGAATGAATTTTATAAAAATGAGCCCTGCCTTTATGAAATTGATTTTGAACCAGAAGGTTTTGAATGGATTGATTTTAACGATTACGAACAGAGCGTTATAAGTTTTTTAAGGAAAGATAAAAAAGGTGATTTCCTCTTGATTGTCTGTAATTTTACTCCTTGTGTAAGGGAAAATTATAGAATTGGTGTTCCAAAAGAAGGAAAATATGTTGAAGTTTTATCAAGTGATGATACACTTTTTGGTGGAAGTGGTTTCAGGAACTTTGAAGTTTTTTCAGAAAAAATTCCTTTTCATGGAAAAGATTATTCAATCTCTTTAAAACTTCCACCTCTTGGAATAATATTTTTAAAAAATGCATAAAAAGGCAGGGATATTTCTTCCAATTTTTTCTTTACCATCAAATTACGGGATTGGTGATTTTGGTGAATCTTCATATAGATTCATAGATATTATAAGTGAAAATGGTTTTAAATTGTGGCAAATTTTACCTTTAAATCCTATAAGCCCAGAAAATTATAATTCCCCATATTTAAGTTCTTCCCTTTTTGCAGGTAATTACCTTTTTATATCTTTAGAATTTTTAATAAAGGAGAATTTGATTGACGAAAAGGATCTTGATTTGCCCTCTTTTAAAGAGGATGAGGTTGATTATGAAAAAGTTTATGAATTTAAGCAAAAAGTTCTGGATATTTCCTATGAGAATTTTTTAAAATTTAAAGAGAAAGAAGAATTTTACAATTTCTCTAATGAAAATTCATACTGGCTTTTTGATTTTTCACTCTTCAATGTTTTAAAGAAATATTTTAAAAAAATCTGGAGGGAATGGCCAGAAAAATTAAAAAAAAGAGATGAAAAAACTTTAAAGGAATTTGAAAGAATTTTTAAAAAAGAAATAGAAAAGGAAAAATTCATTCAATATATTTTTTATAAAGAATTTTCTCTTTTAAAAAGGTATGCAAATGAAAAAAATGTAAAAATTATTGGTGACCTTCCAATATACCCTTCATATGACAGTTCTGATGTATGGGCAAATCAGGAGATATTTAAACTTGATGAAGATAAAAATCCTATTTATGTAGCGGGTGTTCCACCTGACTATTTTTCTGAAAAAGGACAATTATGGGGAAACCCTGTTTATGATTGGGAAAAATTAAAGAAAAAGGAATTTTATTACTGGATAAAGCGGATTGAGCATTCATTAAAACTTTATGATTATTTGAGATTAGACCACTTCAGGGGGTTTATCGCCTATTATGAAATTCCTTATGGAAGAGAGGATGCAAAAGAAGGGAATTGGGTAAATGCTTCCCCTTATGATTTCTTTAATAAGATTTATGAAAAATTTGGGGAAATAAATATAATAGCAGAGGATTTAGGTTATATAACACCTGATGTAATAGAGGTGAGAGAAAAGTTTAATATTCCTGGAATAAAGGTATTACTATTTGGTTTTGGAGATAGAAATCCATCCAATCCCCATCTTCCCCACAATTATGAAAACAATTTTGTTGTTTACACATCAACACATGATACGAATCCATTAAGGGGATGGTTTGAAAGAGAAATAGATGAAGAAATAAAGGAATTTTTTTTAAGTTATATAAATAAAAAAGGTGATATTGAAGAAATCGTATATGAAGCAATAAGGCTTTTAATATTTTCAAATGCAAAAATTACAATCTTTCCTGTCCAGGATATACTTTGCTTGGGTGAAGAAGGGAGGATAAATAGACCTGGTAAAAAAGAAGGAAACTGGAAATTCAGAATAAGTTTTAATTTATTTGAGGAATTTAAAAAAAGAATAAAGAAAGTTAAAAAATTTATAGGAGTTTATGGAAGATGAAAAATGATTTTATAAAAGCATGTTTTAAGGGAAAGCCTCAAAGAGTACCTTTATTTTTCCTAAGGCAGGCAGGAAGATATCTCCCTGAATATTTAAAAATAAGAACAGAATATTCAATGGAAGAAATAATCAAGAATCCTCTCCTTTCAGCAAGACTTACGCTTTTGCCTTTTAAATATTTTGACCTTGATGCTGCAATTATTTTTTCAGACCTGCTTATAGTTTTATGGGGATTTGGAATTGACTTTGAATTAAAAGAAAAAGGGCCAAAGGTTAAAGGGAAATATATAGAGAAATTTTCAATTAAACCCTTTGATTTTTTAAAAGAAGAAATAAAAATTTTAAAAAAAGAAATTGATATCCCATTGATAGGTTTTACAGCAGCCCCTTTTACACTTTTATCTTATGTAATAGAGGGTGAATATAAAAGGGATTTCCCTGAGGTAAGAAAATTTATTTATAAAAATGAGGATGAATGGAAAAAATTGATTGAAAAAATAAGTGAAGGAATAAAGGAATTTTTAATTTTTCAGGCAGATTCAGGATGCGATGCAGTTATGCTTTTTGATTCATGGGCAGGTGCAATTTCAGGTGAACTATATTCAAAACTTGTTTTCCCATATACTCAGAAAATATTTGAATCTTTAAAAGGGAAAATAAGAATATACTTTTCTATTTCAAGTGCTCATCTTATAACTATAATAAATGGATATTCATCAGAAGTTATAGGAATTGATTGGAGAATCCCACTTCATTTTGCAATAGAATATTTAGGGAAAGAACATGCAATCCAAGGTAATTTAGATCCTGCAATTTTATTTTCAGATTTTGAAAGGATTAAAAAAGAGTTGGAAAAAATAAAAGAGATAAGAAAAAATTTTAGTGGTTTTATTTTTAGTTTGGGTCATGGTATTCTACCAGGAACACCTATTGAAAATTTAAAAAAAATTATCCAGGAAGTCCACGCCTGGAAAATTTAAAATTTTTACACACCCGAGGTGTAAGAATTTAAAACTTATATTCACTGCCAAATGTAAAGCACACTCTTGTTGCATATTCATTCTTACCAAATAGAGAGATACCATAAGGCAAGTATTCATCAATTATACTCCATTTAAAAAAGAAGGAAAGGGGTGAAAGAGGAGGATTTATAATAAGATAAGGAATAATAGAAAACTGGTTAGAACCTTCAATTTTCCATAGGTACTTTTTGCCCTTGTAAGTAAATTTCATTTTCTGAGGTGTTCTTATCCTATAAATTAGTTCATATCCTATTTCACAAATTTTAAATTTATATCCAAATTTTGGAGAAAAAGAAAGAAAATCTCCTTTATCTTCTATCACTGTTATTTTATGTATTTCTCCATTTTCATCCATAACCCACCATATTTTCTTTTTTGGAAAAGTAAGGAAATAGGAGAAACTGGCAGAAAGGCTAAACATATGCTGTGGTAAATTGCCACAGAGATCTATCATTATGGCATGCTGCTCATCTGTATTCGATATCCTAAATTCAAGCGAATCTTCTAAGTTCGGTTCCGGTCCCAAATCCAATAAAAATCCAAGTTTTCCTTTATAAAATTGGCCTTTTGCACCAAAAAAGAATAAAAAATTCTGTAATGTAAAACCACTGGATGGAATCTCACTATAAGGCCAATCAGAATGATGTTCCGAGAATCTAAGTTCAGCACCTCCAATTAGGATGAGAGAAGAAGTAGTGTAAAAATCATAAGAACTGCCAAAATAAAGGTTTATGATATCCTTCCGACCCCCCAAATCTTTCAGTGTTCCTGTTGAGTCATACCACTTTTTAAAACTTCCGCATCCTGTATTGAGCCATACATTCCCTTTTGCAAAAAGGGGAAATATCATTAAAAGAATTAAAAACTTTTTCATTTAAGCTCCTCCATTTTTGTAACATTATACTTTTTTAAGGGGAGCAATGTCAAATGAAGAGTCCAATTTTATATTTAAAATCTATTGACTTTTATTTTTTTAATTTATTATAATAAAATTATGATTTTATTCATTTTTTCTCTTTTATTAAAATGTGTTGAAATTTATAAAGTTCCTGAAAATTTTTTTGTCTGTGATAATCCAAGATATATTTATAAGGTAAACGCTGTTTATGATACTGATTTAAAAATTAAAGAAATTTTTATTTTTGAAAAGGATTCTGAAATATTATCATTTAAAGCAAATGATGAAAATGGTTTTTATTTTTCAGGGGATTTAAAATATATTGCTGGAATAAAAAATAATATTTTAAATTTTTATAAGGATGGTAAAATTATAAAAAGTTTTAATTTAAATAATTTTTCAGGTGGGCATTTTTCAAAGGATAAATTTGTTGCAAGGGTAAAAGGAGGTGTCTTTGTTTTTAATGAAAATGAAAGCCATTTTTACAATGATTTGATTGATATCTACTATTTAGAAAATGGAAAGATTGAATTTTATGAAGATAAAATAGTAGTTAAAATTCCGGGATATGAGAGAATAATTAATTTACCAAATTATTTAAGGAAAATTTCTGTCTCTGAAAATATCTTATGTTACGGAACTAAAAGAAAAATTTACATATACAACATTTTAAGTGAAATATTTAAAGAGATTGAAATTTACGGTAGTTTAACATCTATTTTTTGTGGAAATGATAAAATTTTTGTAAGTACTTTTAAGGACGGGAATTCTTTTATTTTTGTCTTTGATGAAAATGGAAATAAAATTTATGAACTTCCCATTCAGGGTTTTGTTTCGAAAATTTATAAAGAAAAAGATAGAATTTATATTTTAAAGGATAAAAATTTATTTGAATTTGAAATAAAATGAAAATTTTATTGATTTTTTTAATAAATACAGGATGGCCTTTTTATCCCCAGGATTCTTCCCATCCGCTTGGAAATAACTGGGGTGAGTACCAAGAATATGGTGGTGCACCCTACCTTCATCCAGGAATAGATGTAATGAGTTATCCACAGCAAGGAATACCTGTTTATTCTGTTTCTTATGGATTTGTTAAAGCATGGCTCACAATTTCGGGCTACTGGCACTGGAGGATAGGGGTAGGTGATAACCCGGGTCCTGACTCAACAGAAGGCTGGCTCTATGCACATATAGACCCGGACAGGTTTCATGTGGATATAGGTGATACAGTTTATCCAGGAGATTTAATAGGTTATCTTGTTTTATGGCCTGTTACAGGTTTTGACCACTGTCATTTTGCAAGAATAAAAGATGAAGGGGAAGTATGGGTGACTCCTGACTGGGCATTTGTTAGAAATCCATTGAAAATTATAGAACCTTTAAATGACACTGTAAAACCAAGATTTGAAAATGCAATCACAAACCAAAAATTTGCAATATGCATAAATAATACATCAACATATATTTCATCCGATAGTGTTTTTGGAGATGTTGATATAATTCTAAAAGCCTATGATATTTACGGTGATTATTATTTACCAAATCCTGTATGGAGAAGAATAAATGTTTTCAAAATTTCTTACTATGTAAGAAAGGATAATGGAGGAATTGTCATACCAGAAATCCTTTCCTTTAAATTTGGAGGAAAACTTGAATATACTCAAAATGTAAATGTGATATTTAAGGATGATAATATCTGTAATACAAGAGGGGATTACAATGCGAGAGAGTTTTATTATATAATAACAAATACAGATGGGGATACCATAATTGAATCATCCGATGCCTATTATTCTCTTAAAACGCAAAATCTTTCAGATGGATACTACTGGATTGTTGTAAAATTAGAGGATGAGGCAGGTAATTTAAATAAGGATTCAATGCGCATAAGAATAAAAAATTTAAATATAAAAGAAAATATTTTGCCAAAACTGATCTTAAAAAATTTTGATATTAAAAGTTTTAAAGTTATATACAATTTTGAAACAGATAATCCTTTAAAAATAATTGATTTCTCAGGAAGAATTTTGAAAGAGATAAAACCTTCAAAAGAAAATGGTAAGAGTATTTATATTATAAAAGATATAAATTCTGGTATTTATTTCTTAAAACTTGAAGATAGAAAAATGATGATAACAAAGAAAGTATTTTTAATCAAGTTTTAATGCAAATATTTGTTGGAACATCAGGATGGTCATATTCATGGAATGAAGGTGGAAATTTTGAATGGTTTGTAAAGGAAAGTAATTTAAATGCAATTGAGCTGAATGCATCCTTTTATAGATTTCCTTTTCCTTCCCACATAAATTCCTGGGCAAAAAAAACAAAAGATTTAAGATGGGCTATTAAGGTTAACCAGCTTATAACCCATGTTTTTAAATTTTCTGAAAAAGCATATTTAACCTGGGGAAAATTTAAAAAACTTTTTAAACCACTTGAAGAATTCATAGACTTTTATCTTTTCCAAACACCTCCAAATTTTTCTGATAGGAATAAAGATAAAATAGAAAAATTTATAATATTTACGAATTTAAAGGAGAAATTTGCCTTTGAACCAAGGGAAGAATCATGGTTTAAAAAGGAAAATTACAGGTGGGCAAAATCTTTAGGAATTACATGGGTTTCAATGGATGCACCTACTTTCCCAAGAGAGATTATAAATTTAAATGGAATAGTATATCTCAGAATGCATGGAAGAAAAGATTGGTACTCCCATTACTATCATAATGAAGAACTTCTGGAAGTGGCAAAGAATATATTTAAAACAAAGCCTGAAAAAATATATGTATTCTTTAACAACAACCACGCAATGCTTGAAAATGCAAAAAGGATGAAAAGAATTTTAGAGAAAGAAAATATGCACACATTTATTTTTTAGAAGGTATATAATTATATTGTGTAATTACATAGCATACTCTTTTGGAAGTGATAAGTGAATAAGAATTATCAATGCTTAGTGTAACAGTCTTATCTTTATCAGCATAAATATCACCAACAAACGGATTTTCGGGATCTATTTTTCGTTCACTAATTGTACTGTCCTCATCTTTCAGTGAAACTATCACATTCTTAGCTTCAACAGTTGCGACACATATAAGATGGGTGTTTTTAGGTACCTCAATAGTGATTTCTTTAGTAGTCCCTGCATCTATCTCAATTGTTTTTTCAGTTTGTTTTGTAATAGGTGCACGTTTAAGTAAACCCTTTTCTTCAATGATAGGATATGGTAGCCCTACAGGACCACATTCAAGAGTGGGGTAATGAATATATCCCCATAAATCACCTTCTTCGGAAAACGTAACCCAACCAGGCAATGTGTCAGATACTGGTACAAATTGACTATTCTTAAAACCGTATATTATAGTATAAGTAAAAGAAGCAAGAGGACCAAAGTTTATCGCTATTTCTTTACCTGGAATACCCGGATGATAATTATCTATGCTTGGAGATATAAATTCTTCACCTGAAATGACTATAAACCTTTTGTCTGACACCCCATCAATCACCACAACGCTTTGTTCACCAACTTTAATTTCGTCATCTACACCATCACCTGTAACATCAGCCATTTGGGGATCACCCATTAAAGGCAAATTTAAAAGTAACATAAAAATTAATCCACCAATACTCCTCATTTTACCCCCTTTCATAGTTATTTTTTTCATCTCCCTTTCTTATCTTCAAAGAAAATTTTTAGATGAATATTATATCCATTTTGAAGGTATGTATGTCAAATAATCGATTTAAATCACAAATATAGCAAACTTTACTTCAAAAATTAATTATTTTATAAGCCATTACAAAAAGATTATGTCAGCTTTTGATTTGTCACTGTACCAATATTCCATGAATTAGAGTTATCTATCAACTTCAAAAGGAGAAATGTCAATACTTCCTATAATCACCATTGAATCAGATATTGAATTTCCAGGAAGTATGTATTCAAGAACCTGGAGATTATAAAAAGATGGTGTTCTAATTCTTACCCTGTATGGCTTTGTAGAGCCTTTTGAAACTATAAAAAATCCTAATTCACCCCTTGCACTCTCAACGCTTGTATAAACTTCACCTTCTTTTACCCTTATTCCCTCTCTAAGAAGTTTAAAATTGGAAATTTTTTCTGGAGGAATGAAATCAAAATCTTTAAGAATTATTTCACCGGAAGGTAAATTTTTTATTGCCTGTCTTATAATGTTTATTGATTCCTTTATTTCTTCAATCCTTACAAAAAACCTATCATAAGAATCGCCATTTTCACCTACAGGAATTTTAAAATTAAAATCCTTATAAGAGGAATAGGGGAAAACTTTTCTTATATCCCATGCAATTCCGCAGCACCTTAATAAAGGACCTGTTAATGAAAGTTCTAATGCTAAAGGAGGATTTATGATACCAATACCTTTTGTCCTTAAAATAAAAATCTCATTATCATAAACAATCTTTTCAATCTGGTAAATATTTCTTTCCAAATCTTCAAGAAAACCCGATAATTTTTTTATCCATCCTGAAGTAAGATTTCTTGAAACACCACCTATTCTCAAAAATAACGATCCTCTTGGTGCTATTTCTTCAATTAAATCAATAAGTTTTTTCCATTCCCTTAATGCATAAAGGGAGGGAAGATAAAATCCAAGATTATTTAAAAATCTCCTCAGCCAAAAAAGATGAGAACTTATCCTTGAAAGTTCTGAGAATATTACTCTTATATATTGACCTCTTAATGGAGGCTCTATACCAATTAATCTTTCAATTGCAAGAACATAGGAGAGACTGTATGAAAATGAGTCAATATTATCGATTTTATGAGAAAGAATAATTCCCTGAATATAATTAAGATTTTCTAAAATTTTTTCAATCCCTCTGTGTAAATAACCTATCCCGAGTTCTACTTTAATTATTTTATCGCCTTGAGTAAAAAGGGTTATTATAAATCCTTGAGTTACAGGATGTTGTGGACCTATCTTTAATTCTGTCATTCCTCCAGGTCTTTAAAATCAGGAACCGTAATTTCAAAATCAATTTGAAAATCTTTTCTTAAAGGAAAATTTTCAAATTTATCCCATAAAAGAAGACTTTTTAAGTTTGGATGGTCAAAAAAATATATACCAAACATCTCATAAATTTCCCTTTCAGACCAGGATGCACTCTTCCATATTGGTACACATGACCTGATTTCTGGCTCCTCTATAAAGGTTTTTACCCTTATTCTTCTTGAAAACTTAAAGGAGTATAAATGATAAACAATTTCAAATCTCTTATCCTGATTATAATGGTCTACTCCCGTAATATCAATTAAAAAGTCAAAAAATAAAAAGGGATTCTCTCTTAAAAATTTCAGGAATTCAAAAAGAAAATCTTTATTTACAATCGCTATAAATTCTCCATCTTTTTCTTCAAATTCTACATTTTCTCCAAATTTTTCTTTTATAATATTTTTAACCCCCTCTATCAAACTCTTTTCTCCTTTCTTATTTTCTCCTTAATCATATTAATTGCTTTAACCAGGGAATAGGGATGAGGAGGACAACCAGGAACATAAAGATCAACCGGTATAATCCTATCTATCCCTTTTAAAACAGAATAACTCATATAAAAAGGACCACCTGTTAATGCACATGCTCCAAACCCTATCACCCATTTGGGGTATGGCATTTGCTCATATATCCTGTTTATAAAAGGAACCATCTTCTTTGAAATTGGACCTGCAACAATCAATAAATCTCCTTCTCTTGGAGAAACCTTTAAGTCAATTCCTGAGGAGAAGATAGTCAAAATTTGAACTCCACAGCATCCTTGAGGGAATAAAATTGAAGATAAAGAAACACTTCTTGACCATGAAATAAATTCATTCAATTTACTCAAAAATATTTTTTTATTCAATTTCTTTTTCTCTTAAAATATACAAATAAGCAAAAAACAAAATAAACAAAAATATAAAACCATAGAACAAACCCAGAAATCCAATTTTTTCTAATTTATATGCCCAGGGTAAAAGATAAACTACACCTGTATTTAAAATTAAAAACAAAATAATAAGTTTAAAAAATTTTATGTCGACTTTTACATTGAAATCATTACTTGAAGAACTTCCCCATTCATAAGGGAAACTCTTACCCTTTTCTTCTTTTTTAAAAATCATCTTATTTTTTATCAGGTCAAAAAAAATTGTAAAAATGAGAAAGAAAAAGAACAGAGTTAAAAAGTAAATAAAGAGATTAAAAATTTTCATAAGATTATTATTATACAGATAAACTTTTTATGGATTACAATCTTTTGCAGGTTTATACCCCCTTTTAATTGCTTCCTCTTTTAATTTAAAAATTACTCTATTTTTTTCTGGTATTTTTTTGGATGAGGGACACCAAAAAGTATGAAATTTTTTCCCTTTGCGTGATGCAACATAATAAGGTTTCTCCCACAATCCCTTTTTTTCTCTTTTTGCCTTTTCTTCAGCAATTTTTAACCTCTCAGAATATTTAAAATTTGGAGGGAGAGTATAAACCCATGCGAATCCTCTTTTTAAAATCTCTTCATTCAAAAATTTTTTATCAAAGAATACATAAGCAAGGATCCTTCCATATTTATCATATTTTTTTAAATCGTATTCCAGTTTAACTTTCTTATTTAGAATTAATCTTTCAATAAAAATTTTTGCACTATCTGAAAAAGGCTCACCCTTTTCAGGCGCATCAATACTAAGAAGCCTTACTTTTTCTCCATTTTTAAGTACAAAGGTATCACCATCTATTATTCTTTCAACATAAAAAGAGGAATCAGAACAGGATAAAAAAATGAATATGAGAAAAAATTTTTTGAGATTCAAAACAATGGAGCTGGGGAGATTTGAACTCCCGACCCCCTGGTTGCAAACCAGGTGCTCTCCCGCTGAGCTACAGCCCCGGATTAAGATTTTTAATTATAACAAAAAACTTAATTAAATTACAATTTTAAAATAAATCGGATGGTAATTTTTTCTGAACAAAATCATGTAAGTCTTTTAAAAATAAAAGTAAATCTTTTAATTTTGAAAGCGGAAACTGGGTGGATGCATCGCATAATGCAAATTTTGGATTTGGATGAACTTCTAAGAATAATCCATCAGCACCTGCTGTAATCCCTGCTCTTGCAATTAAGGGGATAAACTCTGGCATACCACCTTCTGGTACTGAAGAGGGTATTCCATATATTCTTACTGCATGTCCAGCATCAATTAAAACAGGGTATCCAAAAGATTTTAATATTTTGATAGAACGCATATCAACAATAAGATTATTGTATCCAAAGAAGGTACCCCTTTCAGTCAAAATTATATTTTTATTTCCTTGCCTTTCTATCTTCCCTATTATATTTTTGACACTATAAGGGAATAAAAATTGTCCCTTTTTAATATTTATTGGCTTATTTGTTTTGGCAAGCGCAATCGTTAATGATGTCTGCATTGATAAAAAAGCAGGAAGTTGAAGTATATCAAGAACTTCTTTTGCTTTTTCAACTTCAATTATTGAATGAACATCTGAAAGGACGGGTAACCCAACCTTTTCTTTAACCTTTTTTAATATTTCAATTCCTTTGCTAAGCCCCGGTCCTTGATAACTTTCCTCTGAAGACCTGTTATCTTTTAAATAGGAAGATTTAAATATACATTTTATTTCAAGTTCTTTACCTATCTCTTTTATTCTTTCCGCAGTTTCAAAAACTGTATCTTCACTTTCTATAACACAGGGACCTCCAACAAAAAAGAAACTTCCCCCTCCTATTTTAAACTTACCTAAATCTATCTCTTTACTCTTCATTTACAAGTTGAACAGGTTCCCCCTGAACAGGTGGAACAGGAACTTTTTGAGGTATCACCACTTTCATTGTTTTTCTTATAATCGGTCGCATAAAAACCAGCACCTTTAAATATAAATCCTACCCCACCTGAAATTAACCTGTTTAACTTTCCTCCACAACTTTTACATTTTTCTGGTTCCTTTTCTTTCCCGATTAGAAAAACTTCTATTCTCCTTCCACAACCCTCACATTCATATTCATAAATTGGCATCTTTCCTCCTTTTAGTATTCCTCTAATCCAGGAGGTGTTCCTGGTGTTTTTTCCTTTTCTTTAATTTCTGTAACAAGTGCCTCGGTTGTAAGCAAAAGGGAAGCAACAGATGCTGCATTCTGAAGAGCAATCCTTTCAACCTTTGTTGGATCAATAATTCCTGCTTCAATCATATCAACATATTGACCCGTATTTGCATCAAATCCTGTATTTACATCTTTTGCCCTTTTTACCTCTTCAACAACAAGGGTTCCTTCGTATCCAGCATTCTCAGCAATCCATCTCAAAGGTTGCTCAAGCGACTTTTTAACTATCTCAATACCCAATTTTTGATCACCTTTCATTTTCTTTCCAAGTTCCTCAAGAGCAGGAATTGCCCTTAGATATGCAACACCACCACCTGGAACAATACCTTCTTCAACAGCCGCCTTTGTTGCATGAAGCGCATCCTCAATCCTTGCCTTCCTCTCTTTCATTTCTGTTTCTGTTGCTGCACCAGCATAGATTATTGCAACACCACCTGCAAGTTTTGCGAGCCTTTCCTGAAGTTTTTCCCTATCATAATCGGATTTTGTTTCCTCTATCTGCACCTTTATTTGCTTCATTCTTGCCTGTATATCCTCTTTCTTACCATAACCTTCTATTATTGTTGTATTATCCTTATCAACAACCACTTTCTTTGCTCTTCCAAGGTCTGATAGCTGAGCATTCTCAAGTTTGATTCCTTTTTCCTCAGAGATTACTTGGCCCGCTGTTAAAACTGCTATATCTTCAAGCATTGCTTTCCTTCTTTCACCATATCCAGGTGCTTTAACAGCACAAGAAAGGAGCGTCCCCCTTATTTTATTAACAACAAGGGTTGCAAGTGCTTCCCCCTCAACATCCTCTGCTATAACAAGGAGGGGCTTACCTGTCTGTGCCACTTTTTCAAGTATTGGTATTATTTCCCTTATATTTGACAATTTCTTATCTGTTAGCAAAATATAGGGTTCTTCAAGAACAGCCTCCATTTTTTCAGCATTCGTTACAAAGTAAGGAGATATGTATCCCCTGTCAAATTGCATACCCTCAACAACTTCAACATATGTCTCTATTCCTTTTGCTTCTTCAACAGTAATAACCCCATCCTTTCCTACCTTTTCCATTGCATCAGCAACCTTTTTCCCTATCTCTTCATCGTTATTTGCAGAAATTGTAGCAACCTGTTCAATCTCTTTTCTTCCTTTAACCTCTTTTGAAAGTTTCTTGAGTTCCTCTACAACCGTTTCAACTGCCTTTTCAATCCCCTTTCTAACTTCCATCGGATTTGCACCGGTTACCATCATCTTATAACCTTCTTTAAGGATATATTCTGCAAGAACAGTAGCGGTTGTGGTTCCATCACCTGCTACATCAGAAGTTTTTGAAGCAACCTCTCTCACAAGTTGGGCACCAATATTTTCAAATGGGTCTTTTAGTTCTATTTCTTTTGCAACAGTTACACCATCTTTTGTAACAGCAGGGGAACCAAATTTCTTTTCAAGAATCACATTCCTTCCTTTAGGACCAAGTGTAACCCTGACAGCCTTTGCAAGTGTGTCAACTCCCCTTAAAATCGCCCTCCTTGCTTCATCATTATATTTTATATCTTTTGCAGCCATATTCTACCTCCTTTTACTCTTCAATTATAGCAAGTATATCATCCTCTCTCATTATTAAATAATCTTCTTCACCGATCTTTACTTCTGTTCCAGCATATTTTGAGAATAGAACTTTATCACCTTCTTTGACCTCCATAGGAATCCTCTTTCCATTTTCGTCAAGCCTTCCAGGACCAACAGCAATAACTTCGCCTTTTTGTGGTTTCTCCTTTGCAGTATCAGGAATTATTATTCCACCCTTTTTGACTTCTTCCTCCTCAACCCTCTTTATAAGAACCCTATCAGCAAGGGGTTTTACCCCGATTTTTTTAGTTTTAGCCATACTTAAACCTCCTTTAAGTTCAACTGACCTTAAAATAAAGAATTTAAATAATACTTTTCAAAAAGAAAATTGTCAAGAGTTAAGCAAGATAGCATTCTGCTTCTGGATATTTATAAGGTAATCTTTTCTTTTTTATAAAGGCTGAATATAAAGTTAGCATACCTGCTCTTCCTGAAAGCATAAGAACTATAAGTATTATTTTCCCATAAATTGAAAAATCATGGGCAAGGCTTAAATTATGAATTTCAGTAGAACCTGTTGAAAGCCCAACTGTCCCAAGAGCACTAAAGATTTCAAAGAGTATGGATAAAAATCCCCTCTTAATATATATTTTATATTCTGTCATAAGTAAAAAGAAAAGGCTTATTAAAGAAAGGGAAATATAAAAAAGTATAATTGAGAATGCCCTTAAAATTTCTTCCTTATTTACAAATCTTTCTCTTAAAACAACCTCTTCCTCCCCTTTTATAACACTTCTTACCCAGGCTGAAAAATAAGCAAATACTGTTGTTTTAAAACCACCTGCTGTTCCACCTGGTGAACCCCCGATCATCATTAGAAATATTATAAAAAGTAATGTTGAGGGATAAAAAAAAGAGAGGCTTATTAAATTGAATCCTGCTGTTCTTGGGGTTACTGCATGAAAGTAAGAAATTCCTATTTTTTCAACAAAATTAAAATTTGAAAGAGAATTGTTGTATTCCATCAAAAATATATAAATCCATCCTGTTAATATAAGAAAAATTGTGGTCTTGATTACAACTCTTGAATGATGTGATAATTTTCTCTTTTCTTTTTTAAATATTTTTACATAAAATTCATCAATTAAAGGAAAGCCAAGACCACCAAGAATAAATAAAAAAGAAATGGGAATATAAAAAAGAGGGGCTTTTACAAATTCTGATAAATTATTTGAAAATGATGAGAAACCCGCATTACAAAAGGCTGAAATCGTATGGAATATTGAATGAAAAACTGATAAAATAAATGGATAACCATTTATTGTAAAATAAATAAATAAATAAATGAAAAAAATGAATTCAATGAATAAAGAAAAGAATAAAATTCTTTTAAAGAAAAGCCACGCATTTGAAAGATCTAACCTTTCAAAACTTTCACGAGCAGTTAACTTTAGAAAATATGGCATTCTTCCTCCCATAAGCCTTGTAATCAAAAAAACAAATGTTACATAACCAAGTCCACCAATTTGAATTAAAATAAGAATTATCATTTTACCAAAAGGTGTGAAAAATTTTTCTGTATCTTTTACAATGAGCCCTGTGACGCATGTTGCAGAAGTTGCTGTAAAAAGTGCATCAATAAAACTTATGTTTCCATTTCTTGAAAATGGAAGAAGTAAAAGAATTGTTCCTGAAAAAATTATACATAGATAACCAATTATTATAAAAAAAGCAGGTTTAAGTTTTATCATTTAGAAAGGCTAAATTCCTTTGCTATTTTTCTAATTATCTTTTTCACATTTTTCTTTGAAAATAAAAAAGAAAGTCTTACCTGTGTTGGGAAAAATCCTTCAATATGTACTTTCTCCTCTGCAAATATTTCAAGCACTTTTTTAATTATATTAATATCTTCACCTATTCCATAACCAATCAAGGATAAAATTGAAAGATTTTCCTTTTTTATGAGATTTTCTCCTCTAAGTTCTTTTAAAAATTTTTTTAAGAGATTTTCAGTTTTTTCAGTATCCTCTTTTGAAACAACAAAACTCATATCAAACTTATTTTTTAATGGGATACCATGAAGGAATAGTTTTACATTTATTCCATTTTCTGCAAGTTGATTTAAAACCTGAGATATATATTCTGGATTCAAAGGAACATCTTTCATTAAAAAAAGGGTATTGTTTTCGCTTACTGCTATCCCTTTAACTTCTCCTTTTTCCATATATTTTATTTCTTCAATAACAGTTCCTCCTTTTGAATTAAAAGAAGAAAGAACTTTTATTATAATTTTTTCCTTACCTGCAAGTGAAACAGCCCTGTCATGTAAAACTTTTGCTCCATATTTTGAAAATTCAAGCATCTCTTCATAGGAAAGTCTTTCAATTCTTTTAGGTTTCTTTAAAATTCTTGGATCAAAAGTATAAACACCATCAACATCAGTATAAATATAAACTTCATTTAAATTTAATGCCTTTGCAATCGCAACAGCAGTTAGATCGCTTCCCCCTCTTCCAAGTGTTGTTACCTCTTTTTCAAGGCTTATTCCTTGAAAACCTGCAATTATAGGAACTTCACCCTTTTCAATTGCTTCTTTTATTCTTTTACCCTTCACATCAATTATTTTTGCGCTTCCATGTCTTGTATCGGTTATTATTCCAACCTGTGAACCTGTAAACGACCTTGCAGGAATTCCCTTTTCTTTTAAAGCCATTGCAAGGAGTGCCATTGATACCCTTTCTCCTGATGAAAGAAGCATATCAAGTTCCCTTTTGTCAGGGCTTTTTGAGATCTTTTTAGCCATTGAGAGTAATTTATCTGTTGTATTACCCATTGCTGAAATAACAACTACCGGAAATATCCCTTTTTCTTTTAACTTTTTTATTTGTGATGCAATTTTTTTTATAAAATTTATTCTTGCAACTGAACTCCCTCCAAATTTTAATACTCTTATTTTATAATTTTTCAAGCCTTTTAAGCCCTTCATCTATCTTTTCATCAGGAACTGTTAAGGAAAACCTTGCAAATCCTTTCCCACCTTCACCAAATCCATCCCCTGGAATTATCAAAACCTTTGTATTTTTTAAAGTATCTATACAAAATTCATAAGAAGAATAAGGGGTTTTTATCCATATATAAAATGTTGCTTTTGGTTCAAAAAACTTTATTTTTTTTCTTTTTAAAAATTCCAGAACTTTCTCTTTTCTTTTTTTATAAATCTTTCTCATCTTTTCAGTAAATTCATCAACTATTGAAAAGGCAAAAATACCTGCTTCCTGGATTGCACCAAACTGTGAATTATCAATCACAGATTTAAATTTAAGCAAGTTTTCTATTACTTTTTTATTACCACAGCAAAATCCGAGTCTCCATCCTGTCATATTAAAAGTTTTTGAAAAAGAATGGAACTCAATAGAAAATTCTTTATTCCTGTCATATTTTAAAATACTCTCGGGCTTCTCTTTATAATAAATTTCTGAATATACAAAATCATTAACAACTAAAAAATCGTATTTTTTTGCAAGTTTTAAAATTTCTTTAAAAAATTCTGAACTTGTTGTCTGTCCTGTTGGATTATTTGGATAATTTATATAAAAAACTTTTGTTTTATTAAGAACTTCATGAGGTATTGATGATAGATCGGGATAGAAATCGTTTTC
The DNA here is from genome assembly GCA_965649125.1 of Caldifarciminota bacterium. Taxonomy (GTDB): domain Bacteria; phylum Hydrothermota; class Hydrothermia; order Hydrothermales; family Hydrothermaceae; genus JBDRZD01. The sequence goes on from CBFGJO010000009.1 coordinate 33,620, forward strand.
TTCTTTTAAAAGTATCTCAAATATTTCTGCATCTGCCATTTTGCAGGAATTCTTATAAGCAGGATAGGAAGGAGAAGGGATTATAGAATAATCTCCTTCATCAATAATTACATAAGGAAGATGCGAGAGCCCTTCTTTACTCCCTATAAGAACAAGAATTTCATCATCTTCATTTAATTTTACTTCAAACCTCTTTTGGTACCATTCCTTTATTTTTTTTCTTAATTCCTTAAATCCCTGATATGGTGCATATTTATGATATCTCGGGTTTTTTGCTGCTTTACATAAAGCATCAACTATCCTTTCATCAGTTGGAATATCAGGGTCTCCTATTCCAAAATCAATCACTTCTTCACCGTATTCCTTTTTTAATCTATCAATTTCATCAAAAAAATAAAGGGGGAATTTTTCAATCCTTTTTGAAAATTTCATAGTTAAATTTTAATTAAAACTTACTTGAATAATCAATTCTTTAAAGAAAATTGAAAATCTTTAATTAAAACTTTTAAAATTAATACATGATTTTAATCTGGATTATCCTTGCAACACTCTTTACAAGTTTTATAGCCTTTATAGGTATAATTTTTTTCTTTTTAAAAAAGGAAACTTTTGATAAAATTCTTTTTATCTTTGTTTCTCTTGCTGGAGGAGCATTAATAGGTGGGGCATTTTTACATCTTATGCCACATTCCCTTGAACATTTAAATCCTTTAACTGCTTTATGGATTTTTATATTCGGTTTTGTTTCATTTTTTCTTCTTGAAAGAATTTTAAGATGGAGGCACTGTCATGAGATAGGTTGTGAAATTCATCCTGTTACATATTTAAGCCTTTTAGGAGATAGCCTTCATAACTTTATAGATGGAATTATTATTGCAACAAGTTTTTTAATCAACATCCCTTTCGGAATTGTAACAACATTAGTTGTTATGGCTCACGAACTCCCTCAAGAGATAGGCGATTATGCAATCCTTGTTTTTGGTGGGATGAAAAAATTTAAAGCACTTTATTATAATTTCCTAACCGCACTTACTTCTCTTTTAGGTGGTCTTTTTGGTTATTTTTTATTTGAGGGAAAAGAATATATCCATTATATAATGCCTTTTGCAGCGGGAAATTTTTTTTATATCTCAGCATCTGACTTAATTCCTGAACTTCATAAAGAGGCTGATTTTAAGAAATCTCTAAACTCTTTCATTCTTTTTATATTAGGAATTCTTATAATGCAACTCTTAAAAATAATTTTTAGAGATGGATGTTAGAAAAACATTTTTTTTAATAATATTACTAAACTTTTGTGCAAAAAAAATGCCTCCACCAGGAAAACCTGATACAGAATCCCCAAGTGTTGAAATTTTAAGCCCTTATGATGGGGATACTCTTCAAGGTGAAATTGAAATAAAAATAGAAGTCAAGGATAAATCAAAGATAATTTATGTTGAAGTTTTTTCAGATGATAAGTCTCTTGGAAAAGATTCGATTCCTCCCTACATTTTCAAATTTCTTCTTTCAGATTCTGTTCATTTTTTAAAGGCAAAAGCAATTGATGAATGGGATAATATCGGTTATTCAAAAAAAATAAAGGTGATAAATAAAGAGTTTAAATAGTTTAAAATTTAACAATTTATTTGATAATTCCTTTCTTTTTTTGATATAATTATTTTTTAAATTAAAGGAGGTTTTAAATGTTTTCCCTTCTCATTTTTTTATTCTTTGCAAATGCGGAAGGGTTAAAAATAGAAAGGGTTCTAAATAAAAATTCTAAACCAGAAGAAAGGATTGAGATTGCTAAAAAATACAAAGATTTTGATATAGAAATAAAGGAGCCATTAAAGATAATGATAAAGACAAATAAGGGTAAAATCATTTGCGAACTTTATGCTCAATACGCTCCAAAAACTGTTAAAAATTTTGTGAAACTTTCAAAACTCGGATTTTATGACGGGCTTATATTCCATAGATATGTTCCTGATTTTGTAATTCAGGGAGGCGACCCTTATGGAACAGGTTATGGAGATGCAGGATACAATGTTCCCTTAGAAATCCATGAAAAGGCAAAACATTTAGAAGGGGCACTTGGTATGGCAAGGGCACAGGATCCAAATTCTGGCTCCTGCCAGTTCTATATTACTTTAAAGGAAACTCCCCATCTTGATGGAAATTACACAGTTTTTGGGAAAGTTATAAAGGGAATGAATGTTGTGAAAAAATTGAGGAAAGGAGATTTAATTGAAAAGATAGAAATAATAGAAAAATGAATAACTTTGGAATAATTGTGCATGGTGGAGCAGGTAAACACAGGGATAGAGAAAGAGCAAAAGAAGGTGTAATAAAAGCATGTGAAGAAGGTTACAGAATTTTAGAAAAGGGAGGAAGTGCAATTGATGCTGTATGTGCTGCAGTTTGCGAAATGGAAAATAACCCCTATTTCAATGCAGGATACGGTTCTTCTCCAAATTATTATTGTGAGATTGAGCTTGATGCTGCTATAATGATTGGTAACGATTTAAGATTCGGGGGTGTTGCAGGAATTAAGGGATTTAGAAATCCAATACTTATTGCAAGAAAAGTGATGGAAAAAACACCTCATCTTCTTTTAACTGGTGAAGGTGCAGAAGAATTTGCAATTTCAGAAGGCTTTAAAAGAGAAAATCTTTTAACATCTGAAAAACTTTCAATGTATGAAAAGGCAGTCAGTGAAAGGAAAAATTTTCTGCAGCATGTTTTTTCTGGTGACACTGTTGGTGCCTGTGCAGTTGATAAAAATGGAATAATTGTTGCAGGAACTTCAACAGGTGGAATATTTTTAAAGATGAAAGGAAGGACTGGTGACACCCCCTGCCCTGGATGTGGAACCTATGCTAACGAGTACTGTGCAGTTTCTGCAACAGGATTTGGTGAATCAATAATGAGGGTTGTCCTTGCAAAATTTGTATGTGATAAAGCTACTCAAGAGAAAAATATAAAAAAGGCATGTAAAATTGGCATAGAAGAGCTTAAAAAAAAGACAAAAGGGCTTGCAGGAATTATTGGTATAACAATAGATTGTGATTTCGGTTTTTATAAAAATACAGAAACAATGCCTGTTGCATTTATTAAAAAGGGTGATAAAAAAATAGGTTTTGAAATTTAGGAGGTTTTATGAGTGAAAAAATATTTGAGGAATTAAAGAGAGCAAGTGGATGGATGAAATTTATAGGTATTCTTTCAATCATAGGAGGTGCCTTAACTGCATTATCTATCGTTGGAATAATCATTGCGTGGCTTCCTATCTGGATGGGGGTAGTTCTTTATCAGGCAGGAAACCTTGCATCCTCTGCTTTTTTATCAAAGGATGAAAATAAATTTCTTGAATCAATTTCAAAGATAAGAGTTTTCTTTATATTAACAGGTATCACTCTTATAGTAAGTATTGTACTTTCATTTATAACCATTTTAATTATCTTAATTACAGGAGCCCTTATAGGACTTTTAGGTTATTAAATTTTAATTTTCAATAATTTAAATTCTTCATTTGTTAAAGGATTTTTTATTATATAAAATTTTTCCTCTATATTTTCCTTTAAAGAAGAAACTGCATAGAAATTTTTGCCCTTCATATTTTTTTCTTTTAAAATTTTTAATATTTTTTTATAATTTGCAGCCCTTGAAACAAACGCATCACATTCCAGCTCCTTAATATTTAAAAGTTCCTCCCTTATTACTTTTAAATTTTTAAGATTTAATAAAATTTTGATTTCTTTCAAAAATATACTTTTTTTAAGATTTCTTTCTATAAGATAAATTTTTTTCTGTGGATTTAGGATCCCGATTATCACTCCTGGGAATCCAGCACCAGAACCTATATCTGCTATTTCATCTTCTTCTATAAAATTTGAAATTAAAACTGAATCTAAAAAATGCTTCCTTGCTATTAAATAAATATCCCTTTTTGAAACAAGGCCGAATTTCTCATTTTCCTCTATTATCTTTTTATGATATTTTTCAAATTTTTCAATACAAATTTTCTTTTCTGGCAAATTTTTTTCAAAAAAATCAAAAAAAAATTCAATATCTTTAAATACCTTTTTATCAATCATTTTTTATCTTCTTTTTAATAAATCTTTTTGAATATATATCTGTGAGAATTAAATCATAAGAACTAACAGAAAAGGTAAGATAGGGATTATCTTCATAGAAATTATAAGATTTTAAAAAACCACAAACACCTTTAATTTTTTTAAACATCTCTTCAAAGGAGGAAAAGGAAATGATTGCATTCTTTATCTCCTTCTTATTACCATCTTTATAAGATAAAAATCCTTTTTTAATTTCAAAAGAAAGCGGTGATTTAAATTCTATATCTTCTATAATAAGTATGCTATCATTTTCAATTTCATAAATTTTACCACTAACAAATAAGTTGGTTATAAAGGGGAAAGGAGGTGAATAAATTCCTGCTCTTGCATGTCCATTTGAATTTTTAAAATTGAATACAGGCTCCCTTTTTAAAAGAAAATCTTTTAAAATCCCATCTTCTATAAGTATAACCTCTTTTGATTTTATCCCTTCATCATCATAAATCAGGTATCCTGAAAGGGGAAATCCATTCAGATATTTTATACGGGGGTCATCATAAATCTTTATATCACCTGTTATCTTTTCACCTATTTTGTTAACAAAATCCTTTAAAATTTCATAATTCTCTTTATTTAAAAGAAACCTGTTTTTTACAAGATTTAAAATAAATTTAGATGAAGAAATACCCCTTAAAATTAAATCTCCATTATACTCAATTATCTCCTTTGCATTAACATACTCTTTGAAACCATTTATAAAAATCTTTATTTCTTTCAAAATATTATCGCCTAAAATCTCACTAATTTTATAACCAAAAAACTCTCTTGAATTTTTATAATATTTACCTTCCTCATCAAAGGCTGAAATCTCAACCTTTAAAAGAAAATATATCTTTCCATCCTCAATCTCAGTTCCTTCAGTGTTTAAAATTATTCTTCCCATATTGATAGAGTAAAGAAAAGTTTTTAAATTGTATATGAATTCATCTCTCCCGATTTTTTTATTAAATTCAAAAAACTTATTTTTTAAATCCTCATAATTTATAATTTTTCTTTTTTTCTCAAAATATCTATTTGGGCTTTCCTTTGAAAATGAATAGGAGGTATCTTCTTCAAAAAAGACTGTCTTCTTTTTTTCTTTTTCATAAAAATTCCTTACACTTATTTTATAAGCAAAATCAGTAATTTTCCAGAATACATCTTTTATCCCGTATTCATTTTCTTCAATAGGTAGTTTGGGATAAAGAAAATTCTTAAAATCTTCATCCTGGAAAAAATCTGTTAAAACTTTTGTATTAACTCCATCATTTTTATAATCCCCAACCCTCAGTTCAACATACGGAATCCTTAAATTTGTCTTCCTCTCTTCTACTAAATTTCTATCAGAACATTCAAGGTAATAAATATCTATGTCAAAAATCCTATAAAGGATAAAATATGGTTTAATCTCAAAATTTTCATTCAAGTATCTAAAATTCCTGTCAATCTCTTTTTTTAAAATATCTCTTAAACCTTGAATCATAAAAAATAAAATTAAGAATTTCATGGTCGCGGGATTGAAGGTGATTTTAAAAAACTCTTTTCTTTTTTTGCAAGTTCAATCTCTTTTATTAAAACAGAAGGTGAGAAAATCCCGACAGGAATACCACCTGATTCGGCATTACAAAATCCATTATAAACTTTTGGATCATCACCAAGAAATATTATATTCTTTAAAGAGATAAGAGGTGTTCCCCCAAACCTTATCCCTCTTATATATTCTTCCTCTCCATTTAAATATATCCTTTTTGCCACAACTGGTTCTGATTCAAAAGTTTCAAGGGTAAATTTTGTTGTCTGTGTCCTTCCTTCCCTTATTTTTTCAATTATTATTCCATAATCTTTATTTTGATTTATACATTCTGAAATTAAAATTTTTTTTAAGGAATCAAAACTTACCCCTTTTAAATTCTCAATTATTAAATTACCCTGTCTTGGGACTACCGAATTGAAAGAATAGGAAAGATAGAATGGGGATGCCCTTGCATGTCCATTTGAATTTTTAAAATTAAGAACAGGTCTTCTTGAAAGCAAAAGATTTTTTAAAATTCCTTTTTCTATTAAAATTACTTTTTTACCCCTTATCCCTTCTTCGTCAAACTTATAAAAGCCACTTAAAGGAAAAATTTTATAATATTTTAAATCCGGTATATCATAAACATTTATGAAATCCGCAAGTATCTTTTCACCTATTTTTTCTTTAAAAATTTCACCTTCAATACGAGATCTCTGTCTATGTCCTTCAAGTCTGTGTCCTAAAATTTCATGGAAGAAAACACCTGAGGCAGGTGATTTTATTAAAACAGGTCCTTTATATGATTCCTGAATTTTTGCATGTCTTAAATTTTTAACATTTTCTATAATCTTTTTTGTCAAAAATAGTAGAGAATCATAAGAAGGTAAATCGTTTTCATTAAAGAAAAATATGCTTTCAAAATCTGATACCCACATTCCATCATCTGCTTTTGTCTCTCCGTATATATAAATGTAATTGTAGTTTCTCCTTTCAAATATCTTTCTTCCTTCTGTATCTACAAAATATTTCCTGCCCTTTATGGAAGTGTATAAAACACCTGAAGAGAGAATATCCCTTTCTTCTTTAAAAATCCCTGAAATTTTTCTTATAATTTTTTTAATTTTTTTCTCATCCACATTTTTTTCATCTTCAGAATCAACATAAACTTCGGGAATTTCTTTTGTAAAAAATGGAAGTGTATCCTCTCTAACCTCTTGAATCATCTTGCCCTTTTTTGCAAGATATCTAACTTTTGATATCTGATAATTTCTCAAAGTGATTTTTTTAAGAATTTCTTTAATCAGAGTATCTTCATACACAGGGACTTTTAAATCCCTTAAAATATAGGATATCACATTTTCTTCCTCTTCACCAAAATAAAATTCATCAGGATAAATTGAACTGTCAAAATTATAATCACCAATCCTTATCCTTGAATCAATATAACCCTTTTTATTTTCATATTCATTTATTATACTACCATAATATGCATGAATCTCCTTTGTTTCTTCAAAAATTATCTGGTATTCCATATAATAGGGTTTTAAATCTTTCTTTTTTAATTCTTGGAAATTTTTAAAGAGTTCTTTTTCAAGAAAATTTAAAAAGGTTTTTGGATTTGTTAAAGAGAGAAACAAAATTAATTTAATCATAGGTTTAAATTATAATAGAAACTGCATTATAAAGTATAATAACGCAAAAAGTTTAATAAAATAGAAGGAAGTATCACCACCTTTAGTATATTCCTGAAAATAAGCATCTCCACTAAGATTAAGTATCGGAAAGTCTGTTGAACAGGTATCTCCTGTGACAAATACATTTCCCCAGCACTATCAAGTATATTCAAAATATTTTTAAGTATTGTTGGATTTTTCTTTATTTTCCCTTTATAATTTATTTATGAAAATAATAAATGTTCCAAAGGTTTTGAGAGAAAAGTTAGGTGATGATGGAGTAGAAGCACTTCTTGAACTCATAAATCTTGCGGATGAAAA